>JAJRAP010000061.1 GCA_028679855.1 Candidatus Methanoperedens sp. | reverse complement strand
CTTTGATCGATCAGATCTCTAATAGCCGTCCTGATTGCTTCACTTGCGGACGGAAATTCACCATATTCCACTAACATGTCGATCATTTTTAATTGCTGTTCCGGGAGCCTTAGTGTTACTCTTTGCATTTTGATATCTCCCAAAGGGAGGAGGCTATATGGCATACAACTGTACGCTCTTCGTGCGACAATTGTACGCCACATGTCTGACACTGAGATTGACATTAAACTATATAAATCTATCATTGAAGAAACCGACAAAACTTTAAGCATTGTTGAAGTGTAGAGGCTTGAAAGTGATACGATGCAGATACTACTTATTCATTCAGATTACATAGAATACGAAACTAAGAAAAGTACGCCAGTAGCTGAAAAAATAGAAGACAGCCTCAAAAAGGGACGGATGGACGAGGCTCTGACCGTTTTTATTGCTGTGGAGAAAAGCGATGAGGATAGCATCGAATATGCAATAAAGCAGACCGCCGAAGAGATCAAAAAAGTAACAGATCAGGTCAAGACAAACAGGGTCATGCTCTATCCATATGCGCATCTAAGTTCAAGCCTGGCTTCACCAAAATCAGCGGTCGAGACACTTAAAAAGCTTGAAGAACGACTTAAGGAAGCATCTTTTGAGGTAAAACGGGCCCCATTTGGCTGGTACAAGTCATTTACTATAAAATGCAAGGGGCACCCCCTTTCAGAGCTTTCAAGGACGATAAGGCAGGGCGAACAAAAATGCTTGACCGTTGTCAGGGAGAAGGAGGAAATGGTATCCGAAGCACTGAAATCAGAAGCTAAAGCCACTTCGTACTGGCACATACTCACACCGGACGGGCAACTCCTGAAACCCGATGATTTTGATTTTACTGGATATGACAACCTCAAGAAATTCGTTAATTACGAAATACATAAGAGCAGGGCTGTTGACAAGATACCACCGCACGTGGAACTCATGAGGCGGCTTGAGCTTGCTGATTACGAGCCTGGTTCTGACTCCGGGAACATGCGATTTTATCCGAAAGGAAGGCTTGTGAAGAGCCTGCTTGAGAACTATGTGCTTGACGAAGCTGCGAAAAAAGGCGCCATGGAAGTAGAAACGCCAATAATGTACGACATGAACCATCCC
Source organism: Candidatus Methanoperedens sp. (assembly GCA_028679855.1). GTDB lineage: Archaea > Halobacteriota > Methanosarcinia > Methanosarcinales > Methanoperedenaceae > Methanoperedens. Next base: position 2,312 of record JAJRAP010000061.1, on the reverse strand, counting down.
ACGCTAAAGAAATACCTTGACCGCTTCCCTGCGCGGCAGTACTCCATAGAGGCTGACAAGAAAATGCTTTTCCTGCGTTTCGCGGCTTGCTTCGGGCAGTTCCTGATGAACCATGACATGACGATCTCGTACCGGAACCTGCCTCTTCGTATGGTAGAACTTACACGGTACAGCTTCAGGAAAGAGCAGAGTGGCGAGCTTGTAGGGCTCCGTCGGCTTCGTGCTTTTACAATGCCTGATATGCATACTTTGTGCAAAGACATGGATGAGGCAGTAGCACAATTTAACGAGCAGTATAATATGTGCATCAATGTGCTGTCAATGATCGGGCTTTCACTTGATGATTATGAGGTAGCCATACGGTTCACGCGTGATTTCTATAATGAGAACAGGGATTTCATTGTAAATCTTGTAAAGATAGTGAACAAGCCAGTGCTTATAGAACTCTGGGACCAGAGGTTCTTTTATTTCGTGCTTAAATTCGAATTCAACTATATCGATGCATTGAGTAAAGCCAGTGCCCTCTCAACTGTCCAGATAGATGTTGAGAATGCACAGAGATACGGCATAAAGTACATCGATTCAGACGGATCGGAAAAAATGCCATTCATCCTCCACTGTTCTCCCAGCGGAGCTATCGAGCGGTGCATCTATGCCCTGCTTGAAAAGGCGTACATGAACTCCGAGAAGGGCATCGTCCCAATGCTGCCTGTCTGGCTGTCACCAACGCAGGTGCGAGTTATACCTGTAACGGAAAAACACATGGAATACGCACAAAAGGTTGCAGGCAAGCTGAACGGCAGAGTGGACGTTGATGACAGGGAGGAAACCTTGGGAAAGAAGATCCGTGATGCAGCAAAAGAATGGGTTCCTTACGTGGCTGTTGTCGGGGATGAAGAAGTTAAAAGCGGAGGCGTTACAGTTACAGTAAGGAGCGAATCCCATCCGAATAAGCCAGTAAATGTAAAAATGACAGTGCTGGAACTTAATGAGAGGATTTCGAAAGATATTGCAGGATACCCGTTCAAGAGAAACCCGCTCTCAATGAATCTATCAGCAAGACCAAGATTTGTGTAGTTACAGGCATAAGTTTTTATTAGATTACTGCGTGAGAGAATAAAAATTAAATTAATGAATTCACAATCCAAGAGGATCAATATATGAGATGGCAAGGTAAATCAACACGAAAATACACTAGCGGTAGGATAATAAGTGCAAGAAGCAAGAGAAGATATGAACTTGGCGGGGATGAGGCGAACACTCACCTCGGGGAAACTATAAGAAAAACCGAGAGAACAATGGGTGGAAAAGATAAGATACGATTATTAAGAGACTCAACTGCCATAGTTACAGACCCGAAAACAAAGACTGCAAAGAAAGTAAAGATCGAGACAGTTACAGGCAATCCTGCGAACATTCACTTCGTCAGGCGAAATATATTAACAAAAGGTGCAATAATCAAAACTGAACTCGGCCCTGCTCGAGTGACAAACAGGCCAGGACAGGAAGGCAGCATTAACGCTGTGCTTATTCCTGGAAGTTAACCCCGATATATTGTCGGGAACTTTTTTTATTTAAAGATTTAATCCCGTTACGGAAATATATTGAATCAAATCCGTTACGGAAATTTTGAGGATTTATCCCGTTACGCAATGTATTCGAGAAAATTGCGTTACGCATTTTATCCTTTACGATTCCGTGACGGCAAAAAAAGCATATAATTCTATGATTTCAAAAATCAATAATATTTTTAGTTAATTATAAGCATATATTTATATACTATATGTTTGACCTTCGAGTAGTACATCCATACTTAAAAAATAGTGTGATTCGTATAGACTCATCAGAATATTTCTCTTTCGGTTTGAACCGAGAACACGGATGACACAGATCAGACGGATTTTCACAGATACGTGGGCATCCGTGTCATCCGCGCAATCTGTGTTCCATTACAATATATCACTTTATTATTGACACATGAAATCCCTTTTATATATTTTATCCCGTAACGGGAAATTAATAATTAAATATCGTTACGGGATTTTATATAGGAATACCCGCTACGGATTTACTGAACTGATTTTTATTCAAGCCTCTTATTTTAATTTATAGCGCGACTTCTACTGTTGAAATTAAGCAGGCTAAATTTTGAAGGGTTTGTAAGAGGAGTAATCCAAATAATTTGATAAAAACCCAAAGAAAACTGTATATAATGTTGGTTATATACAGTTTTTAGAAAACCATATATAGTATTCCAGACGAATTAGCATACGTTGTGAACAATAAAAAATTAAAAAAATTAATTGTAAGGT
>JAJRAP010000060.1 GCA_028679855.1 Candidatus Methanoperedens sp. | reverse complement strand
GGTTAAAATGCTTGTTGAGAATATCTTCGATGTCATGGAACTCGGAGAGCCTGAACTTATAAGGCAGTTATCCCTGGTAACAAAAAAAATGGGCGTGGTTCCTGAAGCCATTGAACTTATCTCAAGCGATGATGTGCTTGTGAAAAGAAGGCTATTGAGGCATCTTGATGCAAAAGAACGGTTATCAACTCTTCTTGAAAAGGAGAAAAAGTACGGGATAGAATCTAATCTATGGGGTATCCAGGGAGCAAAAGTTACAGATGTAATTAATCGCAATGGGGTGGCGGATTATGATGAAGACCAGATGTCAAGGACGATAAAGGATTTTGACCGGATAATCCCCACAAAAGATATGACTGTGCCTGACTGCATTATGAAAATGATGGAGATATCTGCCAATGAGAACAAGGAGAGCGGCTTTCTCATACTTCATGACGACAATAAAGAAACGGTGATAAGCGACCTTGTTGTCGGTAAAAGCACAAATTCCCTCATAGGGGTCACGCTGCTTGAGATATATGTGGGTTTCAGGCAGAACAGGTCACTGTATCGGGCATATAAACATACGAAAGAGGGGAAGCTCGAAGTCATCCACTCATATACACCCACGCTTCAGGAGATAGAGGTGCTGGCAAACCCCTGGATACCACCTTCCAATGAGCCAACTACGATAATGTCGTCTGCCGATGTTGCTGCTGCGGAAAGGTTCGACATCACGATATCGGTGATAGAGGCTGACGGAAAGGTTGAGTCATCGAGCAAGAAGAGGAAACAGGAACTGGAAGAGATCATTGCAGGGATTTCCGAGATAGAAGAGTAGCTATGAGGATCACAGTATCATATGTAAAACCGAGCCTCCCGTCTTCGAGCTTTACCTGCAATTCCGTCCTGTCGCCATCCAGACTCTGTAACATCAACTGCTCAATGATCCTTTTCTGCTCCTCTTGCGTTCCTGCGCGCTTCATCCATTCCTCGAAATCCTGAGGTATCTCCCAGTGCGTTATATCAGTAATATCTGCTCCTGCTTCATTAAACATTTTTTCTATCTCACTGAGCGCATATATCCTGACATGCGACGGGTCACGCATCTTCTCGATACGGTTATGGAAAATGCTCTTATCTATATCTTCTGACGAAACGCCGTCCACAAACACGATCCTGTCCCTGCATACTCTTTTCATTTCAAGCAGGGCTTTATGCGGGTCAGGGAAATGATGGAAAGCGAACCTGCATGAGACTATGTCAAAACATCCATCCGGGAATGGGAGTGTCTCTACATCTGAAAGAAGAAATCCGGAATTTTGAAGCCCCAAAGTTTTCTCCTTTTCACAGGCTTTGAGAAGCATATTGCGCGTCAGGTCGCAACCTATCACTGTATCTGCTTTTTTTGCGAACTCAAGTGCAAGGAAACCCGCTCCTGTGGCTATGTCAAGCACTCTCTGGTCCTTTCTCACTCCGCTTCTTTTCACTACTTCAGAAAGATGGACGACATCCACGAATATGTTCCCTTTTGCGTATGCCTCTGCCTGTTTTCCGAACTGCATTATTGCATTCTTTTTGATACCCATGGAGGGGAGAAGATATTGATCGATGATATAAAAGCATTCTTATAACATCCTGTTGATATACCGGATTTATGAAAGAGATAATCTTTGTGGGGCGCTCCAACGTTGGCAAGTCCACCCTCATAAGTACGCTCACTGGTAAGAAACTCCGTACTGGCAGGCGTCCGGGTGTGACCCGCAAGCCACTTCAAATCCCCTACCAGGATGTTCAGATAACTGATATGCCGGGGTTCGGTTTCATGAGCGGCGTAAAGGAAGAAAGCATGGACGCCATCAAGGACAATATCGTCCACTACATTGAGGACAATGCCGGCGATATCGCATTCGCGGTGATGGTGGTGAATACGGGCTCCTTTGCCGAGATAGTGGACAGGTGGAACAGCAGGAATGAGATACCTGTAGAGGTTGAGCTGTTCGAGTTCCTTCATGAGATGAATATTGATGTGATCGTGGCAGCGAACAAGATAGATAAGGTGGGGGATGTGGACGAAACGCTTGACGGGATAGCACAAAGGCTGGGCATGATGCCTCCCTGGAAGCAATGGATTGACGTGATAGTGCCGGTGAGCGCCAAAAAGGGAAAGATAGGTGAGCTTAAGAAACTCATGCAAAAGAAACTGGAAGCTTTGCGGGCAAAATAATCTTTCTGGAGTTCTATTTTATTTCATCATTATGAGGTTGGCGGGTATCTTCCCGCTATGCACAGCGGTCGCAACAAGCGCGCCGCTTATGCCCATACGTTCCAGGGCTTCGATATCGTCCATGTCCTTTATCCCCCCGCCAACAAGCACATTGTGCGATGATACTGCGACGATATCTTTCAAAAAACCCTCATCAATTCCGGCGCCTGTTCCGACCCTGGTAAGCTCCAGGACGATAATATCCCTGATTTTATGATCATTTAACCGTTTCACAAGTTCCGCCGGTTCCACATCCATATTCCTGTCTTTCGCAAGCACCTTGCAGTTCTTCATGTCGATGCTCACATTGATCCTCCCGGGAAACCGAACAGCTGCTTTTTCGATAAGGTCAAATGAGGCTGTTTCTGTGCCCAGGATGACAGTATCAGCTATCTTTGCACATTTTTCAACGTCGTTCAAATTCTGGGCGCCAATATCTGCCATTGTTCTTGTTTTTCCTGAAATTTTCTCGATCAGTTCAAAATTATCTCCCTGATGCTGCAATCTGTCAAGGTCAGCGATATAGACCTCGCGCGGGGACAGTGCCCGTATTATGTCAAGCGGAGCGGATGAATCGCATACCTTACTGCCTGCTACAGGCTGGTACTTTGACCTTTCGCCCCTTATGGCATGCACCGCAGTACCTTTAAGTATGTCCAGCACGAAAATAATTCGAAACATAAATGTATTAGTGCATCAATGTAATTAATAGATTATGAAGTTACTTGTAAGTCCTATAAACGTAGAAGAAGCGAACATCTGCAAACTTGGGGGTGCTGACATCATTGATGTGAAGAACCCAAAAGAAGGTTCACTCGGTGCGAATTTTCCCTGGATGATACAGGCTGTAAAAAAAGCAGCTGGCTCTGTTCCTGTGAGCGCCACTATCGGCGATTTTAATTACAAACCCGGAACTGCGTCTCTGGCTGCTCTGGGAGCGGCTGTCGCAGGGGCTGAATACATCAAGGTCGGATTGTACGATATCAAGACAAAAGAGCAAGCGCTCGATATGCTTGTCAATATCGTTCGTTCCGTGAAAAATTACGATAAGAACAAAAAAGTAGTGGCTTCAGGCTACTCCGATTACCGGAGGATCGGCTCCCTGCCGCTATATGAACTTCCCGCAATAGGCATGAAGGCTGGTGTGGATGTGGTAATGATGGACACGGGTATCAAAGACGGGCGTTCCACGTTTGATTTTCAAACCGAAGATGACCTCATGGGGTTTGTGTCCAGGGCAAGAAGCCTGGGACTTCAAACCGCTATCGCAGGCACGATAAAATTTGAAAATATCCCTGCATTGAAACGCATTTCACCTGATATAATAGGTGTGAGGGGCTGCGTGTGCGGCGGAGACCGCAATTCAACCATCAAAAAAGAGCTTGTGGAGAAGTTGAAAGCTGAGATGATGAAAGGTTGATTATTTCAATACTCCCTTATCACTTCATAATTCGTTGTCCTTTCTACCGGTATCCTGCCCGCGTTCCTTATTAGATGGATAAGCCTCTCCTTTGGCATGAATTCAGGCGTTGCACCGCCAGCAGCGTGGGTGATGCGCTCTTCCATTACGGTGCCGTCTAGGTCGTTGGCGCCAAAGTGGAGCGCTATTTGCGCCAGCTTTTCTCCAGCCATGACCCAGTAGGTCTTGATGTTATTGACGTACCCGTTTAACAGAAGACGCGATATTGCTATAATTTTAAGGTCGTCATACCCCGTAGGACCAAACTTTACAAGACCGTTCTTTTGAAGCTCTGTGTTATCAGGATGGAACTTAAGCGGGATGAACGCCTGGAAGCCATGCGTCTTTTTCTGCGTTTTTCGTATGCGCAGAATATGGTCAACAATGTCCCGGTAAGTCTCGATATGGCCGTATAGCATGGTGGCGTTGCTTTTTATACCAAGACCGTGCGCGGTCTCCATGACCTCAAGCCACCGTTCTCCGCTTATCTTATCAGGGCAGACTTTTTTCCGTGTTCCTTCGTTAAATATCTCGCCGCCGCCTCCCGGAAGACCCGTGAGCCCCACTCTCTTGAAACGCGTGAGCACTTCTTTCGCGCTCATTCCAGTTGTATCTGCAAGATGTGCGATCTCGACTGCCGTAAATGCCTTCAATGACATCGCAGGATATTTTTCATGAAGCCTTATCAGCAGTTCTTCGTAATATTCAAAAGGCAGTTTTGGATTCAGGGAACCTACGATATGCAGCTCGGTCGCGCCCATTTTTGATGCGTTCTCTGCTTTCTCCATAATCTCATCAATTGTAAGGGTAAATCCTCCCTGCTGCCCCTCTTCCCTAAAATAAGCGCAGAATTTGCATTTCGAGGTGCAGACGTTGGTGTAGTTTATGTGGCAATTGGTCACGAACATCACCCTATCTCCAACTGTGGTTTTGCGGACGCGGTCGGCGAGGGTTCCGATGAGGGAGAGATTTTTTGAGGACATGAGGATCATGCCGTCTTCGAAATCAAGGTGTTCTCCTTTCTGTACTTTTTCTATTATGGG
>JAJRAP010000006.1 GCA_028679855.1 Candidatus Methanoperedens sp. | reverse complement strand
TAACTACTTATACTTAAATGTTATTCACTTTAATCTGTTGATAAAAGGGGATTCGTCCGAAAGTCATGTTGAACAAAAATATTATGATATTATATTGAAGGTAACAGTTTCAGAATAATCCGCAGTTCTTTTGAGATCTGAGCGAAAGCTTTTTATCGAACCACAAACATGAAACAAGAAAAAGGCGAATACGTAATTGCATTTAAGATTATAAGGAGGTAATTTATGACAGGCCAGATGGGCGGACAGCCTATATTTATCTTAAGACAGGGAACAGAACGGACTCGCGGAGAAGAAGCAAAACGCGGGAACATAATGGCTGCACGAGCAGTCGCGGAAGCAGTGAGAACTACACTCGGTCCCAGGGGTATGGACAAGATGCTTACAGACCCGGCAGGGCTTGTTACGATCACGAACGACGGTGCGACCATTCTTGAAGAGATGTCTATCAAACATCCTGCAGCAAAGATAGTGGCAAATGTGGCAAAGACCCAGGACGATGAGGTTGGGGACGGCACCACCACAGCCGCTGTTCTGACAGGTGAACTATTAAAAGGAGCCCAGGAATTGATGGAACAGGGAATTCATCCAACGACCATCATTAGCGGATATGAGATCGCCTCGCATAGAGCAAGAGAGATATTATCCGATATTGCCGTAGAAGCCACAGATGAACATCTTCGTAAGATAGCCCAGACTGCTCTGACTGGAAAAGGGATTGAATTCTCAAAAGATAAACTTTCAGACCTTGCTGTCCGTGCTGTGAAGTCAATAGTCAAGAAGGAAAACGGCAAAAAGACAGTGAATATTAAGGATATTTCTATAGAAAGACGTGGAGAAGGAAGCATTGAGGACAGCGAACTGATCTCAGGCATTATCCTTGACAAGACAAAAACGCATCAGAGCATGCCGGTTCGGATAGAAGACGCAAAGATCGCGATACTTGCTACACCTATAGAGGTCAGAAAGACAGAGACAAAATCCGAGATATCCATTGACAGAATAGGACAGACACGCACTTTCCTCGAACAGGAAGAAAGGCAAATACGGGAAGCTTCTGAGAAAGTAATAAAAAGCGGTGCGAATGCTGTGTTCTGTCAGAAAGGAGTGGACGACCTTGCGCGCTATTTCCTGGCAAAAGCCGGTATTTTCGTTACTCACAGGGTAAAGAAGAACGACCTGCTGAAGTTATCAAGAGCCACTGGCGGAAAGATCATCACGAGCCTGGACGAGATAACTCCTGAGACTCTGGGACATGCAGGGCTTGTGGAAGAGAGAATGGTTGGCAATGGCGAGATGATATTCATTACTGAATGCAAGAACCCTGAAACCTATTCGATATTATTGCGGGGAGGGACTGAGCATGTTGTGACAAGTCTGAGCAGGGCAATGCATGATGCTCTTCGCGTGGTTGGTGTGACGATCGAGGATGGTAAGCTGGTAGCAGGCGGTGGGTCGCCTGAGATGGAACTTTCGCTTCGACTTCGCGAGTACGCATCCACCCTGTCAGGAAGGGAACAGCTCGCGGTAAATAGATTCGCAAGCGCTATGGAGATAATCCCCAAGACTTTGGCTGAGAATGCTGGTCTGGATGCGATAGATATGCTTGCTCAACTGCGGACCCAGCATGAGAAGGGAAATAAATATGCTGGTCTTGATGTGTATGAGGGTAAGTCAGTGAATATGCTGGAGAACGGCGTGATAGAACCCCTTCGTGTGAAAAATCAGGCGATAGCATCAGCCACTGAAGCCGCGTCATTGATACTTCGCATAGATGACGTCATAGCGGCAGCAAAAGAGGGAAGACCAAAGAAAAAACCAGACCTGTCAGACCTTGATTAGGATTTAACCTGATAATTTTATTTCCTTCAGGGTCTCATATATTGGACCGCGGGGCGTGAGTGTGCTCTTCTTCAGGCTTATGGAAGACACGCTGAAAGTCCCGAGGTCAGCATCCCCGATATTTTTTATTTTTTCTATTAGTTCGATCCTGTTCACAGGCTGTTTTACGCGGGCAAGGGTAGCATGCAGGGTAAAATCGCCTCCTTTTTCGAATCTGAACGGGGAAAGCACACGTTCTACCTCGCGGTGCAGAGTATCGAACTCCCCATGCGCACCGAGCCAGACGACCCTCACATAAGAGGGCTTCGGGAACACTCCTATACCTTTTATCTCTGCTTCAAAGGATTTGCACTTGATCTCTGACAGCGCTGAGGCGATAGGTTCAACTTTATCCTCATTAATATCCCCGAGAAATTTCATGGTGATGTGCACAAGTCCAGGCTCAACGAGTTTGACCCCGGGGATTTTTATCATGGAGCCTATGCGTTCTATTTCAGGCAAAAATTTTTCAGGTAGTTCAACTGCGATAAATGTCCGGATCATTTCGTTCTCACGATATATCTTTTTATTCAATATACAGGTATAAATGGACTACCTTTTCTCCCTGCATGTTTGCGTTTTTCCAGCGTTTTCTTCAGATATCCTTTTTGTTATTCTTTCTCTTTTGTGTTTCGAGGCACGTGTCACAGACCGTCGGAATGGAATTCCGAGGCATCAAGAGGATGCTCCATGGTTTGGGATTTCAGTTGGATTGTTTGATCGCTGTGTTTCAATTCAGGCGCAGGTATACAATTTACTGGATATCGCTAATAATTTTAGAGAGCCGTCTTATCTGCTAAACCCTCATGAATATTTGACCCATGACGAAGCATGAAAAATAAAGTTTCATGAGAAAATATAAATAACCGCAAGTGCGTGTAAGATTTGACTTAGTATAAAAGGTTGTATGGTATTACCTTCATATTACAATTTGTGATATAAATATGAAAAATAATACCATATTGACCACAGATAGAATAG
>JAJRAP010000059.1 GCA_028679855.1 Candidatus Methanoperedens sp. | reverse complement strand
TTTTTCTGCGCCAATTACTGCCTTAAACATTTTCAGCCTCCATCGTATATTATAATCCATTATATTAATAAATTATCCTATCATTCGATATGCCGATACTTTCATATCTAACTTCCGCTTTCATATTAAAAATGATAGGACGTTCGATAGATATCGCGCTGACCAATATTGAAGCGGGAAGCGACATGGAAGAACTTTACGAAAATGTCTGTACGCTTTCAAGCGACCCTGGGCTGTGTTTCAATTACGCTGAAACAGATGACCTCAAGAAATGGGGATTTTCCGAAGGATGTTTCACCTGCCTTCTCCATGATAAAAAAGACGTATTTATTCAGGTCATTGCCACATATTCTGACAGAGAAGGCGCAAACCGCGCATATAATGCTAACGTGGATTATCTAATAAAAAATGATTATGGAAGTCCTGTTAAAGCAAAGACCCTGGGTGAATCATCTGTACTGTTTAAGAAGGAACAGAGTGATGGGGTTGCCTTTAATCTGATATTTCTCAAAAACAGGGTACATGCCGCCCTCAGTGCAAAATATAAATATGATAATCCCGACAATGTTAAGCATATTCTCGGTCTTTCTGAAAAAATTGAAGGGAAAATATTGCAATAATAAGTGCTTTCACTGACAGAGATAACATCACCGATCTCTGAAGCATCGATAGCGGACTGAATAGTGGAATATGCCTCCTCAGGTCCAACGTTAAGAGTTGCTGCGCCTGATGTTCCTGTGAGCCAAGATATGCTACTGGCTCTGATTCAACTTTACAGTGATGACCTGAACAGGGGGTTCTACTCGCATTTTCGGATAAATTAACTTGAATCTGTAAGTTCCTGTAGTCGTGAAGTTATAATTTTTTCTAGAATAAACTGACTGGTTAGGTATTTTCCCGTCCATTTCAAACAAGGTCATCGTATCATCATCTAAGTTATACCACTGCAACGTATCACCCGCATCAATCGTTATGCTGGATTCACCGAATTTATATCCCATTATCCTTGTTACATATATTTTTCCAGTCGGTTCCACTGTCACTTCTTCAGGCGTGGGTACGGGTGTTAGTGTCGGTGTTGGTGTTGGGATTGGTGTTGGGGCTGCCGTCACTGTAACAATGGGTGTGGGAGCTGCAGTTACTGCAGGCGTGGAGGCATATTCCAGCGTATTTGAAGTATCTCTGGGCTTGCCTGAACCCAGTTTTAATTTGATCGATCTTGCTTCCACTTTCTGTCCGTTGACAGACAGGATCACCGTGATATCATATATTCCTGCAAGGCTCCTGTTCTTCATCTCCTGCGGAGTTGAGAAAACATGAGAGAGCGGTTTGATCATGCCGGGTTTTATCTCCTCGTAATATTTCATGGTAAAGGTCATAGTTTTCTTTTCTTCGCTCATGAACTTTAATGCAAGATTTGCAAGGACATCATCAAGCGACTTTGCTTTAGCTTGTATTTCGATCGTTTCACTGATAATGTTTTCAGTTCCTGTGTTACCCACTACGAGTTTTGCAGTAATGTTCTCTCCAGCCCGTGCATCATTTGGCGATAATTTAATGTCCATCATCTTCCCATCAAGGTTAAGGTTTGCACGGTCGAAAGTCTGACCTTCAGTCTCACTAGAAACATCTTGACCGGTACAACCTGATAGGGCGACAATCATGAGTACCAAAATGATAGAAATCAGTCTCTTCATCAAATCACAGATATTGATAATGGTTTCTTTACATAAAAACGTTACTCCTTTTACGCCGACAGATACACCTTCCGCGGAATCGATAACGATCGTGGTCTGATTTGCGTTCAGTGTTCTGTTATCAAAAGTTACTGTTGCAGCCAAAGATTATAACCCCTCCTGCCAATTCAGCCACTTATGAAGCAGAAACTCACTGTGAACCTTGAAACAGACCTGAAATCCCCCTCCAATGTCTGGAAATTCGGGGACGATATTGATACTGACGCCATAATACCAGGGAAATATCTTACAATAAACACGCCCGAAGAACTCGCAAAGCATGCCTTTGAGGGAGTTCGTCCTGAGTTTGCCCGGGAAGTGAAAGAAGGGGACATAATCGTGGCAGGTTTCAACTTCGGTTGCGGCTCATCACGAGAGCACGCGCCGCTTGCTCTTAAGGGAGCAAAGGTAAAATGCATAATCGCAAAGTCATTTGCTCGTATATTTTTCAGGAACGCCATCAACATCGGTCTTCCACTGCTTGAATGCCAGGATACTGATATGATAGATGAAGGGGACCGTATTGAAGTAGACTTCACCTCAGGTATTATCACGAACACCACAAAGCACCAGACCTACAATGCAACACCTCTGCCCGAGTTCGTGCGGGGTATAGTGGACGCTGGCGGTCTAATAGAATTTGCTAAGAAATTAGTTGTGTAAAAAGTAGAAATAATATATTGACACTTATGCCCCTGCAGGGGCATAAGTGAATGCGCCCTCCAGAGGCGCGACTCTGGGCTTGATTACTGGCTTGACTCGTATCTTTTCAGGATGCTAATTACCTGGTTCAGCAGGCTCTTGGACTCTGAGAGATGCTTGGCACCGATATCAGCCGCCTTGTCAAGGTTAGAATCCAGCATTATCAGGTTCTCCTGCAGCAGGTATATCAGGTACATCATTACGCACCAGTATACCGAAAGAGCAAGGAAAGAGAAGATGCCTATGACGACAAGTTGATCATATATCAGATGCGTTGAACCTCCAAGTGGGTCCAGTATATCTATTGCACTCTTGAAATTTAAGAAAATTATTACTCCAAATATTAACGGTACAATTGTTGCAAGTATCAAACTCTGTTTGCTTAACTTCATTTCAGTGTCCTCCGGGAGTTTCCTCCTCCCGTTATTAATGTTTTTTATCTATTTAAGTATATCTAGAATTCGTTCTGATTATTAATCATTTTATTGCTTAAACCCATAGCAAGCATTATATCAAGTTAAATTGATTAGACACAAATTATTTTGAGTTGATAATATGAGATATCCACAAGGAACTCCAACGCAGCCTGAGATCATAGCAGTTGCTTTATCAAAACTGGAACTCAAACCTGGAGATGTGTTTGCGGATATAGGGTGCGGGAGCGGTTCGGTATC
>JAJRAP010000058.1 GCA_028679855.1 Candidatus Methanoperedens sp. | reverse complement strand
TTTTAACAACAAATTCATTTTAGAGGTGAGACTATGCAAATAAAACCATTAGGCAAAAGGGTTTTAATAAAACCCGTGAAAGAAGAAGAAAGAACCAGGGGTGGAATATTCATTCCTGAGACCGCAAAGGAAAAGAAAAAACAGGGCATGGTAATTGAAATAGGAAATATCGATGAAAAAGAAACCCCTATCAAGAAAGGGAATATGGTCTTATACACTGGATACAGTTCTGAAGAAATGGAGATAGACGGTGAGAAATATCTCATACTTGATGTCAAAGACATCATTGCAAAAATAGAGGGATAATATGGCAAAGCAATTATTATTTGATGAAAAAGCAAGGCAGGCGCTCATCAGCGGAGTTGACCAGCTTGCAAACACGGTAAAGATCACGCTTGGTCCAAAGGGAAGATATGTTGTTCTGTCGAAAAGTTACGGAAGTCCTGTCATTACAAACGACGGTGTAACCATTGCAAAAGAGATAGAACTGAAAGATCCCTATGAGAATATGGGAGCAAAACTCGTGCAGGAAGTTGCAACAAGAACGCAGGACGTTGCAGGAGATGGAACCACCACTGCCACGCTTCTTGCCCAGGCGATACTGCACAGGGGCATGAGGAACATCACAATTGGAGCCAATCCCATTGAAGTCAAGCGGGGCATCGACAAAGCCACTGAAACAGTTGTAAAATACATTAAAAGCATGAGCGAAGAGGTAAAGACCAAGGAAAAAATAACCCAGGTGGCGACTATCTCAGCCAATAACGATGAAATGATCGGGAACCTGATCTCTGATGCCATGGATAAAGTAGGCGCAACAGGCGTTATCACCGTGGAAGAAGCAAAATCCATGGAAACATCGCTTGAAGTTGTGGAAGGCATGCAGCTTGATAAAGGCTACATTTCACCATACATGGCAACTGATAAAGAGGGAATGGAGACCGTGTTTGAAAATCCGCTCATACTGCTGCATGACAAGAAGATCAGTTCAATGAAAGATTTCATTCCTGTCCTTGAAATCGTAGTCAAAGAGAACAAACCGCTGCTGATAATAGCAGAAGATCTGGATGGCGAAGCTCTTGCCACAATAGTTCTGAACATAATTCGCGGCACCCTTAAAGTGTGCGTGATCAAAGCTCCTGGTTTTGGAGATGAGAGAAAGGAAATGCTTGAGGATATCGCAGCGCTCACAGGAGCAAAAGTAATAAGTGAAGACCTTGGCATGAAACTTGAGAACACCAAGCTTTCTGATCTTGGAAGCGCAAAAAAGGTAAGAGTGAACAAAGAGAAGACCATCATCATCGAAGGAGAAGGTAAGAAGGAAGACATACAGAGGAGGATCTCGATAATTGAAGGGCGCATCAAGATAGAAGATTCTGAATATAAGATTACCGACCTCAAGAAAAGACTTGGCAAGCTCTCAGGAGGCGTTGCGGTGATAAACGTCGGAGCTGCTACTGAGACCGAAATGAAGGAGAAGAGGATGCGAATAGATGATGCCCTCAATGCCACAAAAGCAGCAATAGAAGAAGGCGTGGTGCCTGGAGGAGGCGTGGCTCTTTTAAGAGCGGCTAAAGAGCTTTCGAACCTCTTCCTTGAAGGCGACCAGAAGATAGGTTTGGATATCCTGAGGGAAGCCATTGAAGAGCCCGTCAGGCAGATAGCGACCAATGCAGGAAAAGAAGGTTCAGTGGTGCTTGAGAAGTTAAAAGCGGAAACTGATCCTAATATGGGATATGATGCAAAGACAGATTCCTATAAGGATATGATAGAAGCTGGCATCATCGACCCGGTAAAAGTAGTCAGGACCGCACTTCAGAATGCTTCAAGCATTGCAGGTCTGATGCTGACCACAGAGGCGCTCGTAGCTGATATCCCTGAGAAAAAGAGCGAGATGCCGCCCATGCCAGGACCTGAGAGCTACATGATGTAGCTTCTCTTTTTTTTGCGTAAGCCTTACATATTAGCGAAGCCTTAATATTTGGTGTTAAAATGGCAGAACTCGTAAAAGAAACAGGAGGCATCCCGCTTGTAGGGGACAGTTCAGGGGTATATGGATTTACAAGACAATCGCTTGATATGTGTGGGATCAGTCAGGCTGCTAAAAAGATTTTGTTGAAACGTTTAAAGTACGAATCTTGAAAAAACCATGATTGAGAGATATTATGAATAGGGGTATAGTGGGTAGAAGGATTATGGTGGTTGGTGGTATGGAAAAAAAAGATTTTTTTCTACCCACTATAGTTCGTAATATTACGAATATTAGGATATATAGTTTACGGGTGCTGTAAATAAGATTTATATAAATTACGTTATGCAATTAATTCAAAAAATTCCCGTAACGTGATTGTTATTAATATTGCGTAACGGCATCTTTATATTAATGTAACGCATTAATAACTAATATGACTGAGAGAAAATATACACGATGGAAAAAATGCCTTATTTGCAGTGATTTTGTGAAACTTATGTTCCCTGAGGATGCAAAGGAAATGCTCATTATCTATGAGCCCCGGGAAGGAATGAGCAACGATGCCAGGAACTGGAAAAAAAAGCAGCTTGGATATATCCACAAAGCCTGTCTTAACAAAGCAAATTCAATGCTAAGGATTAAGTCCATTGAAACAGACAAGGATGCTGCCGAGGTAGTATAGTGGCTTACAAAGATCTACGTGAATTCATAGAGGTCCTTGATAGAAAAGGATTGCTCAAAAGAGTTAAAACCGAGGTCAGCGCCGAGCTTGAAATCACAGAAATACTTGACAGGGTAGTAAAAAATAACGGTCCTGCGCTTCTATTTGAAAACGTTTTGGGAAGCCAGATCCCCGTGTTCGCAAATGCTTTTGGCACTATGGAACGTATGTGCCTTGCTCTTGAAGTAAACGACCTTGATGAAATTGGCTCCCGCATCCGGAAACTCCTGGAATTCGAAGCCCCAAAGAGCATATGGGAAGGAATAAAGATGCTTCCAATGATGGCTGAACTATCGTCATTTCCACCAAAGCATGTAATCGGCGGACCTTGTAAGGAAATGATACTCAGGGAAGGATTCTCTCTTGAGGATTTTCCAGTGCTGAAATGCTGGCCAGAGGACGGAGGACGCTTTATTACGCTCCCACTTGTTTTCACAAAAAACCAGAATAATGGAAGACAGAACGTGGGTATGTACAGGATGCAGGTCTATGACGGAAAGACCACGGGAATGCACTGGCACATCCATAAACACGGTGCAAGGGACTATGCAGATGCAAAGAATAATGGAAAAATAGAAGTTGCTGTAGCTATCGGCGCGGATCCGTCGATCGTTTATTCGGCAACGGCTCCGCTTCCTGATAACATCGACGAGATGATGTTCGCGGGATTCCTTCGAAAAAAGAACGTTGAGCTTGTAAAATGCGAAACTGTTGACCTTTTTGTTCCCGCACATGCTGAGATAATACTTGAAGGATACGTTGATTCAAAAGAGCGGCGCACGGAAGGTCCGTTCGGTGACCATACTGGTTATTATTCGCTTGCTGATGAGTTCCCCGTATTCCACATAACCTGTATCACCCACCGCAAAAACCCGATATACAATGCTACTGTTGTCGGTATCCCGCCTATGGAAGATGCCTATCTGGGTAAAGCGACAGAGAGAATATTCCTCCCTCTCATGAAGGCACAGCTTTCCGAGATTGTGGACATCAACTTGCCGGTTGAGGCTGTTTTCCATAACCTCTGCATCGTTTCGATCAAGAAGCGGTATCCTGGACATGCAAAAAAGGTAATGTTCGCATTATGGGGCATGGGGCAGATGATGTTCGCAAAGACCATCATCGTTCTGGACGACGATGTGAACGTGCAGGATATGAGGGAAGTATTGTGGGCAACCACCACACGCTACGACCCTGCAAAGGACGTGACGATAATAGACCGCGCACCGACCGATACACTTGACCACGCCTCACCTCTTTCCAACCTCGGTTCCAAAATGGGAATAGATGCCACGCGAAAAGGACCTGATGAGGGCTTTAACAGAAAATGGCCAGATGCATTAAAAATGGAAGAAAGTGTAAAAAAGCGGATAGATGGACTCTGGAACGAACTCGGACTGCAATAGAGAATTATATTCTGATAACTTTTTTATAATACGGTTGCATGCAACTCCGACTCTATACGAACGCCTGACAAGCAATCTTACCTTCTCTTCCCCGCATTTTTCAAGCACAAACAAGTATATTTCCTCAAGGGAATATCCCAATTTCTTTTCATCATCGTAAATGGTAGTCTTGTCTATCACTGCTATCGTCTTCATGTTTTCTGCCTCAAAACTTGAAATCAGTTTGTTCGGTTCATATAAAGAACAGCACATACTTTGATGCTAAACTGGCTGCAAGTTTTGCTGA
>JAJRAP010000057.1 GCA_028679855.1 Candidatus Methanoperedens sp. | reverse complement strand
GAATAAAAAACAAAGATTCATTCTTGGAGTTTCTGTCATAATCGTGCTGTTAATATATCTTGTAATTATCGGGGTACCGTCGAGCAATTATGAGGTAAGTCAGGCTTTCCATGATAAAGCGAACCTGACAGACAAAGTGATACTCATCAATGGCTCAATGGTTCATGGTACTGATAACTGGGACAGCTACAACCGCACACTGACTTTTAAGCTGACTGATGGTATTACCACTATTGGCGTTATTTATACAGGGGAGAAACCCAACCTTCCGCCAACGGGCGAAGATGATAACAATGTCCAGGCTGTTGTCACAGGGAAGTTCGACGATAATGATGTGTTCAGGGCATACCAGATGCTCACAAAATGCCCTTCAAAGTATGAAGGGTCTGAGAAGCTAACTGATACCGCGAAACAATAAACGAAGATTTAATTACCTCTGAATGATATTAAAAAAAGAAATCAATGGTGATGTACTTCTTCCTTCTCCGCCAATCGTCTTTTCTTCGTATCCTTGCAGGCTTCAAAACAGCTCTCGCACAGGGCTTTATTGACCTCCCTGTGGTAGGGCTCCTGGAAGATGGGCACCTGTATCTTCACCTGGTATAATGCCACATTCTTTATACCGCACAGGTCGCATTTCTTAGCATCCGAGGGCACCCTGTTAATGTTAGCCTGAAGACAGCTATCAAGACATTCTTCATTTATCCCCCGCCAGGTGCCGGTGGGATACGCTGCCTTAACGCGCGGGTCGTTCACTTTCACCGGGCAAAGGGTGGGTCTTGCCGCACCGCAAAGTTCACAGTCTGCCATTTTATATCACTCCTAAAACCGATGCAGCATCCATTGCCATTTTGATGACAGGCTCTGGATACAGCCCTATTCCTATCGTTCCTATGACAGCAAGAAGGATCGCCACGACATAGGGAAGTGGTTCATGTATCCTCTCTCCTGCTGGGGGCAGCACGTACATGTACCTTATCACGCGCGCATAGTAATAGATCGAAAGAGCGCTGTTCAGTATCGCTATTACCACGATCACAAGCAGCCATGTGCTTGCGGTGCTCACGGCTTCAGATGTAACAGAATAGAAGAGAACGAACTTGCCTATGAAACCTGCGGACGGCGGGATTCCTGCCAGCGCAAGGAAGAACACGAACAGGGACAGCGCGGTTATGGGCGCGCGTTTCCCGAGCCCTGCAAAGTTGGAAATATCGTCAGTGTTCTTTGCGTTCTTATTATCTGAAAGCACCATATAGCCGACTACTGCCACTGCAAGGAAAGCCCCGCCTTTCATAAACGCATGCCCGAGCGCGAGCAGCACACCTCCGGCGATGGACATCTGGGTCATGACCACAAAAGCCAGGGATATGTAGCCTGCCTGCGCTATGGATGAATAGGCAAGCATCCTCTTGATACTCTTCTGGGAGATCGCTACAACGTTGCCGTAGGTCATCGTAATGACTGCCAGTATCGCGAATACTACCTGGATGTCGGCGCGGACAGCCACAAGAGCCAGAACAAGCACTCTGAACGCAGCCACAAATCCCATCTTCTTCGAGCCTGCTGCAAGGAGAGATGAGACCACTGTCGGAGAGCCTTCGTATGTATCTGGTGCCCACATATGGAAAGGCACAAGAGCCATCTTGAAACCGAATCCTGCCACAAGGAATACCATGGCGAGAATATCAATTCCTGAAACCTGGGCGGTCTTGAAATATGCGAGGATCTCAGGGATGTTGGTGCTGCCTGATACTCCGTACACCAGCGACATACCGAACAGCATCAGAGCTGATGAGAGCGATCCTATTATGAAATACTTTAATGCCGCCTCAAGAGATGATGGGTTCTTTTTCTCAAATCCTGCAAGCACATATGTTGACATGCTGGCAAGCTCGAACCCTACAAAGAGAGATAACAGATCATTCGCCGAAGCTACCACCATCATACCAACAGTTGCAAGGAGGATGAGTCCGTAATACTCGTCCTGGTTGCGATTGTCCTTGAAATAGTGGATAGAGGCGATCACTGCGAGCAGTGAAACCGCTATAAATATTATCTTGAAAATCTGCGAAAGCGGGTCGATCACAAGGGCATTGTAGAAGAAAGTGTCTCCTCCTCTATTGCCAATGGTCAATAGAAGAGATGCGGCAAGTCCTGCTGCAGAGATATATCCCAGGATATTCTTTGACTTATCGCTTACCAGAAGACCGATCAATATGACTGCCAGTGCCAGAACTGTCAACAGTATCTCTGGCGCAAGTAAAACATAACTCATACTATCACTCCTAAAAGACCAGCCGCATCCCTGACAAGCGGCGTCGCAGTTGCCGTCATCATATTAAGCACAGGGTTCGGGTAAAGCCCGAAGAATATTATCAAGAGTATAAGCACAGCCATGGAAGCTATCTCATAGTTTGCCCCGTCGTGGATATGCCCCAGCTTTTCATTAAATGTCCCGAACACGGCGCGCTGCATTGCCCAGAGATGGTAGCCCGCTGTGAACACGATGCCAAAGAGAGCCAGTATCACGAATGTGGGCAGGTTGGCATACGAGTTGAGAAGCACCAGTAACTCAGCAATAAAGCCGCTCATACCTGGTAATCCAAGCGATGCGAGGAAACCTGCCAGCATCAGGAACGTGAGTTTGGGCATGTGCTTAGCTATCCCGCCAAGATCTCCTATTATTCTTGTACCTGCTGAATGCTGGATAACGCCGCAGGACATGAACAACACGCATGTGATCAAACCGTGTGAGAACTGCTGGAACATCGCCCCGCTCACAGAGAGCGGAACAAGAGCGGCTGCGCCAAGGGTCACATACCCCATGTGACTTATGCTTGAGTATGCCACCATCTTCTTGAGGTCGCGCTGCGCAAGGGCAAGGAAAGTTCCATAAAGGATGCTCAATACCCCTATTATTGCCATCAAAGTGATCATTCTTCCGGGAGAATCCGAAAATGGAAGAAGCGGAAGTATCACCCTGAATAGACCGTATCCTCCCATCTTGAGCAGCAGGGCTGCAAGTATGACACTGCCTGCTGTAGGTGCTTCCACATGCGCGTCAGGAAGCCATGTGTGGAATGGCACTGCAGGCATCTTCACAATGAAACCAAACAGGAGCCCGATGAATATTGCGTCTTTTATCGAGATCACGTTCGTTATGAGCCAGCCATCAAGTAATTGATACTTCTCGAGAAGAAGGAACATGTCAAAGTTGGGTTTGCCTGTAATATTCCACGCATTGAAGTATAGTGTAAATATCGCAAGCAGCATCACAAGGCTTGCCACATGCGTATATATGAAGAACTTGATAGCAGCGTAGTCCTTGCGAGGTCCGCCCCAGATGCTTATCAGGAAGTACATGGGGATGAGCACTATCTCCCAGAATATGTAGAACACGAAAAAGTCACGCGAAGTGAACACTCCGAGCACTCCCACCAGTTCGAGCAGTATGAGACCGTAGAACTTGTTCGCCTCTTTTGTCTCGCCCCATGCGAAAATTACCGTAAGCGGGATAACGATGCATGAAAGAAGGACAAGAGGCATTCCTATGCCATCAACGCCGAAACTTAGGTTTATCCCAAGACTTGGTATCCAGTTATACGATTCCGCAAACTGCATAATTGTCAATGAACTGTCAAACCTTGATAGCATTATCAACGAGATGAGAAGCGAGATGCCTGATGCAACCAATGCAACTGCGCGCGCCTGCTCTCTTGTCTTTGTAAGGAACGCAATAAGGGCTCCAATCAGCGCGATAGCTATCATTAATGAAATATATGCAGTCATCTTAAATACCTCCAACGAGCTTGAGCACGATCAACAATAGACCAACTCCAAGCAGGGTAACTGATGCGTAGTTCTGAACTACACCTGTCTGCAGTTTTCTTGCTATTTCGCCCAGACAGAACGTTGTTTTACCTATGATATTATCAATTATCAGTCCATCTATTATCTTCCTGTCCACGAACTCTCCGGACTGAGCAACGACGCCGTGCGTGAGTTTAACGCCGATCATATCCGCCCCGATCGTGGGCTCATAATACCTGTTCAGCAGCAGCTTGTAGAGCGGGTTGTTAGATGAGACGATTTTGCTCATATTAAGTATCCTCTTGTAGTATATCGCATAAGCTATCAGGAAACCAAGCACTCCGACAAGAACGGGGAGCAGCACCACGATAGGTGATGTAGCAGCCGCTTCGCCTTCATGTCCAGCCACCTCAACGCCCATAAGTTCAAAGTTCTTTTCAAGATAGCCGTAGAACCCTAGATGCGTGAACCCGAATATCAGCGCAAGAAAAGCCAGTATCATCAGGGGGCGCGTCATTACGTTGGGGGATTCGTGTGGATGCCTCTCGGAACGCGGCTTCCCTGTGAAAGCCATGAACCACAGTCTGAATATGTAGATGGATGTAAGGAGAGCCGCTATTATCGCAAAGGCGTATGGTATCATATCCCCTGTTTTTTCTCCGTACTCAAAGGTTCCCTCGATGATCCTGTCCTTGCTGAAGAAGCCGGCAGTGCCTATATTGATGAACGGGATGCCAATGCCTGCGAGCGCGAGCGCGCCGATCATCATGGTGGTACCCGTTATCTTCATCTTGCTGAAAAGACCGCCCATCTCGCGGATATCGTTCGTGCCTACAGCATGTATCACGCTGCCCGCACAAAGGAAGAGCAGCGCCTTGAAGAAGGCATGGCTTATCAGGTGGAACAGGGATATCCCCACTGCCTGCGCGCCCACCACTGCACCAGCAGTGCCCAGAGCAAGCATCATATACCCGAGTTGGCTTACTGTGGAATACGCCAGCACTCTTTTTATATCGTTCATCACGAGTCCCATAGTGGCTGCGAACAGCGCAGTGAAACCGCCAATGTATGCCACAATGAGAAGCGAATCTGGCACGCCCGGAGAAAGAGTAGCAGGCGTGGCTGCGAACATTGGGAACGTCCTGGCGACAAGATAAACGCCTGCTGTAACCATTGTCGCAGCATGGATCAAAGCTGAAACTGTGGTTGGACCTTCCATGGCATCAGGCAGCCACCCGTGAAGCGGGAACTGACCGCTTTTGCCGACAGCTCCGCCGAAGAACAGTAACGTGATAAATGTGAGCTGCGTGGGATCTATCAGCTTTGCAGCTTCGAACATGGTCTTGAACTGCAGAATGAAATTCCCATGTTCCGGGGTGAAGAGCCCTTTGTTTATAAGCACATTTAGATTGACGTATAGCAGTACGATTCCTGCCAGGAACAGCACATCGCCCACACGCGTTACGAGGAAGGCTTTCTTTGCAGCAGCGGCTGCTGAGGGTTTGTGGTACCAGAACCCGATCAACAGGAAAGAGCACAGCCCCACAAGTTCCCATGAAATGAAGAACTGGAGGATGTTGTCAGAAAGCACAACGCCCAGCATGGCGGCTGTAAACAACGCGGTTTCTGCAAAGTACCTGGGCTTTGCAGGGTCGTGCGACATGTATCCAACCGCATAAATATGAATGAGAAGGCTTACGAATGTTACCATCATCAGCATAACCACTGCAAGCGGGTCTATCAGTATGCCTATGTTCATGTTGGCGAACCATGGCAATGACTGCTGGACTATCTTGTCCGGATATATCTCAAGGAAAACGCCGAGCGAGATGATAAATGAACCTGCTATCGCCGCGATCGGGAAATATGCCCCACCATGAGGGAATTTCTTGCCCAGAAAGAGCGTCAATACAAATGCAATCACTGGCAGCAGCACAATGAAGGCTGGAAAAATTGAATCTGGTTCACTGAACATATTACCACCTCAGAATATTGATATTATCAAGATTGATAGTATCCCGCACCCTGAACAGGGCAACAAGAATTGCAAACCCTATAGCTGCTTCTGCCGCTGCTATTGCGATCGAGAACAGCGCAAATACCTGACCCGATGCATTGTCGTTGAAACTGGAGAATGCCACGAGGTTAAGGTTCGCTGAATTCAGCATCAGTTCGATGCACATGAGGATCTTTATGCCGCTCCTCTGAGTGATTATTCCGTAAGAGCCGATGGTGAATATCACGGCTGATATAATAAGATACATGTAAAGGTCAGCCATCAGAATGCCTCCTTTTTGGCAATATACAGCGCACCGATCATGGCCGCGATCAATAACAGTGACAGCAATTCAAATGAAAAGACATAATTGCTGAATATCCCGCCCACACCCGTTGCGAGTGTCTTGACGCTTATCTCATTTGCCTCTTCTTTTCCTGACCAGACACTGTTACTGTCGCCGATAGATATGAACATCGCTGTGAATAACAGCACAGCGACCACTAAATTAAGAATCTTATTCAGCATTTTCTTCCTCTCCTTTTTTGGTTAACATTATAGTGAATAATATCAGGGTCACGACAGCTCCTACATACACAAGCACCTGCGCCCATGCAACAAATTCAGCCTTCAGGAGCAAAAAAAGTCCGGCTGTACCCATAAATGTACCTGCAAGATATACAGCGCTGTGGACTAATTTTCTTGAGAAGACCACCATGATCGACGAGATTATCGTGATAATAGAAATAATTAAAAATACAATATCCATTATTTACTCACCTCTTTCTTGAACAATATCCTTTCTGGACCGTACACCAGGCTCTCCCTGGTATAATCAGCCAATTCATAATCCCCTGTCATTTTTAAAGCGTTCATCGGGCACGCATCCACGCACAATCCGCAGAACAGGCACATGCCAAGATTGAATTCAGGGAACCATCTGGTGTCATATTTGACTATCTGTATCGTGGAATTGGGACAGTTCACCTCACATATCCCGCAGCCGATGCATGCATCCTCGTCCACTGCATGCTTTCCCCTGAACCTGGGCGCCACCTTCATCCGTTCATAGGGGTACTGAACTGTTACGGTCTTTCTGTTCCCTACCTGGAGGATGTGTTTCATCGTAACTATAAGCCCTTTTATTATACCGATCATTGTCCAGTTCCTGCTTATCCATGCCATTTAGATCACTCCTGCAGTCACTACAAAAGCGGCTACCAGTAGATTCAATAATGCCAGCGGGATCATGATCTTCCATCCAATGTGAAGCAGCTGGTCTATCCTGACTCGCGGGACAGTGTCCCTCAACCACATTGCGAAGAAGATCACAGCATATGTTTTTATTATGAAATATATCAGCGAGGTAATCTGGATGGGTATTATCGGGATCGCAGGACCAGTCCAGCCGCCAAGGAATATTGTGACTATTATCCCTGAGACTGCGAACAGATGCGCATACTCTGCAAGGAAGAACATGGCGAATTTCATGCCGCTGTACTCAGTGAAGAAACCTGCCACAAGTTCCTGCTCAGATTCCTGGAAGTCAAATGGAATGCGCCCCATTTCAGCAATGCACGCAATAAGGAACAGGATGAACCCGAGCGGCTGTAAAAATATGAACCATTTAGGGATTATCCCGAACCAGTAACCCTGCTGGGCATTTACAATATCCACTGTACTCAGCGACCCCACGAATACAACCACAGCGATTGCAGTGATCGCAAGAGGGATCGTGTAGCTTATGTCCTGAGCTACTGCTCTTATGGCGCCCATTAAAGAATATTTGTTGTTGGACGCCCATCCCGCAAGTAATATCGATACCGGGGTGACCGCAGATATTGCTATGATATAGAGCAGACCCACCCTCAGATCAGATACTATGAGCGATTCCCCGAATGGAAGGGGAATATAAACAAGTAATACAGATACGAATACTATGTACGGCGCGAGGGTGAATATCCACCTGTCGGCAGTTGCCGGGATAATATCCTCCTTACTGAGAAGTTTTATCCCGTCGGCAATGGGCTGGAAAAGTCCGCGAGGACCCGTTACCATCGGTCCGTACCTTGCCTGCACCACGGCGAACATCTTGCGTTCAAGCCATGACAGGAACATCACTGTAAGAAGCACGAAAACAAGCAGTACCGCAATTTCTACCAGGACGATTATTACCTTAAGAATGAACTCCATCCCCATATCCTGGAAGTACCCCAGTATCATGTCGTAAACTCCGATCGCACTCAGGATCGCAACTATCAATTCGTAAGCGTTTGTTATCATCGTATCACCTGTCCACATCGCCAAGAACAATATCAATGGTACCAAAAGCCGCTATCAGGTCAGGTATCTTAAGACCCAGGACCATCTTTGGCAAAGCTACAAGGTTGCAGAATGAGGGAGAGCGTATCTTGACGCGGTATGGTTTCGTTGTGCCGTCGCTTGCAACGAAGAAACCAAGTTCTCCTTTTGGCGCCTCTATCCTGCTGTAAACTTCGCCCTCGGCTGGCGTGAATATTCTGGGGAAATATGACATGACAGAGGATGGCGCTCCTGTATTTGGCGCCATTCCGTATCTCTGGTTCACGGTCTTTCCTTCAGGTATGGTATCTGCTATCTGCCTGAGTATGTGCAGGCTTTCCCTCATCTCGTCCACCCTGACGAGATACCTGGCATAGCTGTCTCCTTCCCTGCACATGCATGCCTTGAAATCAAGGTCTGAATATATGGAGTAAGGCTCTACTTTTCTTATATCATAATCCACACCAGAACCGCGCATTGACGGACCTGTCATCCCGTAATTGATGGCTTCCTCTGCGCTGATTACCCCTATATTCTTCGTCCTCATGAGGAATATCTCGTTGCCGTTGACAAGTTCCTCGTAATCCACGATGCGCTTTTCCATGTCTTTTATGAATTCATTGAGTTTTGGCATAAAGCCCTCGGGAAGGTCTTCCCTCACCCCTCCGGGTTTGACATAATTGAAGGTCATCCTGGCGCCGCAGAGCATCTCGTACATTTGAAGTGCAGTCTCTCGTTCCCTGAACCCGTACATTATCATGGTGGATCCTCCAAGGTCTAACAGAAGAGAACCCATCATTACGAGATGGTTGATTATCCTGTTAAGCTCCATAACGAGCACACGGATGTACTCCGCCCTAAGCGGCACTTCTATGCCAGCAAGCTCCTCCACCGCTTTGACATAGGCATAGTTGTTAGGCATGGCTGCGATATAATCCAGCCTGTCAGTGTATGGGATGAATTGAAGATATGTTTTCATTTCCCCGAATTTTTCAGTTCCCCTGTGAAGATACCCGACGACTATCTGGCAGTCCCTTATGATCTCACCGTCCATCCTTAACTTAAAGCGCAGCACACCATGTGTGCTTGGGTGCACAGGACCCATGTTCAAAAGAAGCGTCTCTGTTTCCATGTTACTTCCTCCTCAACAGGTTTGACCCGTCAGTACTTACTATGTCTTCCCCATCCTCTCCGATGGTCACGAACTGCTCGGTGCTCATATCATAATCCTTCCTTAGCGGGTGACCGATCCATCCTTCTGGAAGAAGTATTCTCTTTAGATCCGGATGACCGTTGAACTTTACCCCGACAAGATCGTATGTTTCGCGCTCAAGCCAGTCCGCAACTTTCCATATCGATGTGACCGAATCAACTTCCGGAGAGCTGTGGTCAAGAATCACTTTCAGCGCAAGGTTCTGTTTTTTCTTGTACGAGAAGAGATTATAAATTACCTCGATCCGGTCAAAGCGGTCAACACCCGTGATAACAGAAAGATTGTCAAAACCCATTTCCTTGACTTTTTCCGCCACTTTTAACAAATCCTCTTTTCTGATGACCGCAAGGGGCTTGTTGGTCTGGACACCCACGCTAATCACCGAGTTGGGAAGCGCATATTTTAATTCCTCTGCCGGGTTCATTTATTGAGCCCCCATTTTACGCCGTACCCTTCGTTCTTAATCTTCTGCCTGAGCTGGATGATGCCGTATAGCCACGCCTCGGGGCGTGGTGGACATCCCGGGATATAAACGTCCACGGGTATGATATTGTCCACGCCTTTCAGGACGCAGTAGGATTCGTGATATGGTCCTCCTGTATTAGCGCAACTCCCTACTGAAATCACCCATTTGGGCTCAGCCATCATCTCGTAGAGCTGCTTTACCCTGGGCGCCATACGCTTTGTCACGGTGCCTGCCACGAACATAAGATCCGCTTGCCTTGGGCTGGCTCTGAAAACTTCCATTCCGAAACGTGCTATGTCGTGATGAGCCATGGACACCGCCATCATCTCGATCGCGCAGCAGGCAAGACCTGAAGTAACAGGCCACAGGGAACTCAGTCGCCCCCAGTTTATCGCCTGGTCAATAGTGGTCAAAAGAATAAATCCTTCTCTGTCCTTTGCTGCAAGAAGTGTATTGATCAGTCCGGTATCTTCCAGCTTTTCAAGCGCTGTCTCTGGCTTTCTTTTTGTCATCCTTATCTTTGTTGTATCAATAGTTACTGGATCCACTCTAATGCCTCCTTTCTCCATGCATAAGCAAGACCGATCATAAGAACCTCTATAAAGAGCACCATCTCAATGAACCCGATACCTCCAAGCTGCTTAAGCTGCACGGCCCAGGGGTACATGAACAGGACTTCTACATCAAAAATAAGGAAAACTATCACGATCATATAATACTGTATATTGTAGTATATCCTGGCATCTCCAACCGGAGTTTCTGCACATTCATACGTGGAGAGTTTTTCCTTTGTCTTATTGCTCGGTCTCACTATCCTTGACAATATTAAAGCAATTGCCACGAAGACGATACCGATAATTAACAGTATCGTGAACGGTAAATAGTTATCAAAAAATCCATTTGTTACCATTTGACCACCTTGTATTTCATGTATTTGTTTGTTTTAAAAGGATTATTGATATAAAAACTTTATGAAATTGTTTTTGCGTAAGATTCTTAAATAATAAGACATCTGTAAGGT
>JAJRAP010000005.1 GCA_028679855.1 Candidatus Methanoperedens sp. | reverse complement strand
GATGGATCCATGAGTGACTTTTATGCTTGCAAGTATAATAATCCATATACCTTTATCCTTCATTAACCTTCAACTCGGATTTTAATCCCTCACGGATCTCAACAGGAATGAACGCGACCCTGAATTGCCTGTCACCGAATGCCATTTTTCCAACAACCATCAGTCCTTTCTGCCTCAGCATGCCAATTGTGGATACGGGTTTTTCCTCCTTCCAGAAAAAATCCATATCATCATCGTATTCTTTGAGCTGACCATATTTCACAACACCGCCCTGTTTGATACAAAAAGCAAGCGCTTCCCTGGACTTTTCTGGTAATTTTAAGATGATCTGGGGCAGGTCATTTATTATTTTATTCTCAATCCTCTGGATTTTTTCTTTTTTAAGTCTCTCTTTCAAACCATAATGCTCACACATCCAGTCTATCCAGTGATGTGGATATTTATTCAGGATTGACTGTAGAGAGGAACTTCTGCGTAATGAAATACTTTCAACCCTCTTAAGTTCGCTATTTTCATAAGCGCCAATAAAAATATCTGGATCCAATATCAGTGGCGAAGTCGAAACCAGAAAGACGCCTGCAAAACGGTAATGATCGCCAAATGGATGGATTCTGCCAGTTATCACTGCATTTGGAACTACATGGCTTGCACTGCCTAATTTTACGTTATAGACATCGCCTCTGTTCATATCCTTGACCTTAAAAAACAAATCCTTTTTTGAAATAACGAGGAATTTTGAGCGTATAATGTTTTTCATCTTCAGGACTTTCTCTTTCATTTCAGGACTCAAATCAGGCGTGTTTTCCACAAATTCCTCTGCTATGGTCTTGCCCGTTTGCGGAAGAACTTTTTCAAAAAAAAGCCATGCAAGAAAATTGTTTAGCCATGTTTCATCAGGAAGTTTCCAGTCTTTTTCGGGAAATTCATCAATATATCCCTGGAACAGTTCCTGTGATTGTTTGCCATATTTTTTGCCTGCGTATTCAAAAATTGCCTGGTTTACGTTCTCTTCATCAATCATCTAAATCACAATGCTCCTTTCGTTCATAGTTCTTCAACTCCTCTATAAATGCGGGACGTTTCTTAAATTCTACTTTTAAATTTGAAAAACGTTGTTCCCATATAGATTTTTCATTTAATATATCGATATAAATGTGTTTAACCATCCCCAGATATCTTGCTGCGGTACTATATGTTTCTCTATTACCATTCTGGATGTTACTATATGCTTTTTGCCAGTAATATTTAATGATCTCTTCCGGGAACTCTTCTTTTAACCGCCTTGCGAACTCATCAAGGTCGTATTCTGTTTCAACTCTTAATCCAACACTATGTCGTTTATTTGGTGGGTTTAATAATATATCTATCACTTCTTTTTTCATGTTTTCATCCAGACATATTCGCATATAGTCTTCTAGGTCTTTCTCTCGAACGTCTCGGATAATTTTCGGCTCGATCTCTTTCCAATCCCCCTTAGCCAGGAACTTTTTCATCTTATTGTAGTGAACATGGGATCTCACTTCTGGTATGTATCCAGCTCCTTTCACATACTCGAATGCTAAGAGAAGCGCTTTTTTTCTTTATCGCGCACTTTACGACACGCTCCAGATTAGCGGTATCTCTGATTTTTGCATAATGATCAGACAAGAATACAAACAATTCCGTCTGTCGTCCATCTCCTTTTATTAATCCCTCTTCTGCTATTTCCGCGGCTTTCTTTTGTTCGCCTTTCCCGATATAGAATTCTGCCAGATCCCAGTAATCCATACCATAGTGGAGGTCATCTTTGCGCATTTTCAAGTATGCATCATCATCCTGCAGATATTTTTTCTGGATATCCATAATCAGGTCTTTTCTCCAATCAGTTGGATTTTTCCCAAGTTTTTTCACGAGATATTGCCATTCTTCTTTTGTCTTGCAGAGTGTAAAGCATATATCCATCATCAAATCCTCAAATCCTGAGTTCCCAACATTATACTCCTTAAAGAGTTCATCCATAAACTCAAATTTCACCTCTGTTGATATCTCACCTTTTTCAGCCAGTTCCTCTATATCATCAAGATAACCATAGCATTCTTCTTCTTGTATTTGTTTAGCTAACCCTTTTTAGATTTTTGCCGTCTATCTCGACTATCCCAAATTCCGACCAATCAACCTGTGCTTGCACTCCTGGCTTTGTTTCATACCTCAAGACAGCTTGAACTCCCTTCTCTGGTCTGACTTTTCTGACAAAATCCCTGACTATTGTGCATTTTCCTGTGAAACCTCTTTCCTGTATTTCTCGAAATAGTCGGACCGCGGTGAAAGGTCCTTCGTGAAGCTTCTTGACGATGTATTCTTTGAATTTGTCAAGCTTGCTTTCTTTTTTTGCCCGTTGTTTTGGTTCTGGTATTGTCGTCAAATCCAAATATTTTTTTAATAACCTTGGGATTTTTTACCCAAGATTATCAACATCCCATTAGAAGCCGATGCCGGGTCATACACGCTCTCTCCCGGCTTTGGGTCAAGAATTTCTATCAGGAGCTTGATAACCTCTCTCGGGGTGTAGACCTCTCCCTCTTTTGCTTTCATAGGCGCGAAATATCTTAGATCCACTCGTATGCATCACCCAGAATATCAGGCGAGACATGGTGGAAAATCAAAATCGTGATAGGCAGCATTTTTTGCCTCTTACTCAATATTAAATTCCTGATCGCTGAATGAATCCCATAGCAAAGAATATCTTTTCTCGACCAAATAAACTTATTACTCACCTGTGCATAGTGGGGGATTATGATCGTCTCCATGACACTTGAACTCAAGGATATCCCCGGGCAGCTTGTTTTAGCTCTTGCGCCGATATCAGAGCTCCACGGGAATATCATGAGCGTGATTCACCAGCATGAGGAGAAAACGCCAAGAGGAACTATCCCTGTGCAGGTCACTTTCGAGATCGACCAGGGCGTTCTTGATGAACTCATCGAAAAGTTGGAAAAGAGCGGCGTCGGGGTCGCAAGAGTTGGCGAAGAGAGGCTGAGGTCCTCTATCTCTGTTGTGCTCATAGGTCATATCATCCATTCGGACATAGGGGATACTATAGACAGGATCGATTCAACTGGTTTTGCTGAAGTCGTTGACCTGTCGCTTTCGATGCCTGCGATAGAGAAGACCTCATCTGCATACCTTGTTATCAATGCTGAAGGTGAAAACGAATTAAAAAATGCACTTGAAATACTGCGGGAAGTAGCAATCAAAAAGGACCTTCTCATGATAGAACCCATAAGGCTTAACTCGGAGGCAGCATGAAGACCGTAAGATTGTCTTTAATAGGCTTTGGCGCCGTTGGGCAGGGAGTAGCGCAAGCCATTCTGCAAAAAAAAGAGATACTAAAAGGACAGGGGATCGACCTATGCGTTGTGGGCATATTGGATTCGAAAGGTAGTGAAATAAATGTCAAGGGGATCGACCTCAAGAGCGCTCTTGAACGAAAAAAACAAAAAGGCACTGTCGCAAAAGGCAATGATAGCGCATTTGAAATCATCCAAGATGTGGAACATGAGATAGTCGTGGAAGCCACACCCACCAACATCAAGAACGGTGAGCCGGGTTTAAGTAATATGTCTGCTGCTTTTAATTCAGGAAGGCATGTTGTCACTTCAAATAAGGGTCCCCTGGCGCTGTGCTTCTCGCAGTTAAAAGAGGCTGCCGAGGATAATGGAGTTTTTTTCAGGTACGAAGCTACCGTTGGCGGCGCAGTCCCGATATTCAACCTTATCCATGAATCACTGGCAGGGAACCGTGTCATAGGAATAGAGGGCATACTTAACGGGACGACCAATTACATACTCACCAGGATGGCGCAAGAGAGACTGCCATATGAGCTTGTTCTGAAAGAAGCGCAGGAACTGGGGATAGCCGAGACTGACCCTACATACGACGTGGAGGGAATTGATTCAGCATGCAAACTTGTAATACTTGCGAACTCGGTTTTCGGGGAGGCTGCCACCTATCGCGACGTTGAAGTTACGGGCATCACTAAGATTACACCAGAAGCTCTTGAACTTGCAAGCAAGAACAATTATGTAGTAAAGCTTATCTGCGAAGCAGGGAATGGGACACTGATTGTGGCGCCAAGACTTGTCCCGAAGAAGCATCCCCTTGTAGTGGGCGGTACACTGAACGTGGCTTCCATTCTGACCGATCTTGCAGGAAGGATCACTATCAGCGGAAAGGGCGCTGGTTCTATCGAGACTGCAAGTTCCATACTGAGCGATATATTATACATTGTCAGAAATTCATGAAGGCTGTCCGTGTCAAGGAAGAGGAAGCTGAAAACATAAGGCAGAAACTGCTTTCAGATGGTATTCTTGATAAAACAAGAAAGCTTGTTAAGAGGAACGGTTTTATAGAGATCCCGGTTACTGATTCCAGGGGTGGGATCGGATTGGTCGAACAGGAAACACCTGAATTCTACATCCCGAAAAAAACACTTGAAAGTATCCTCAATATACCTCTGCATGAGAAAGAACTTCTGCCTTCTGGATGGCAGTTGCTCGGGGATGTTATTATCATAACGTTGCGTGAAGAACTGGAAACCCGAAAAAACGGCATCGCAAAAGCCCTATTATCCATGTACCCTGGCTGCAGGACTGTGCTTCTCGACAGAGGCATCAGTGGTCAGATGAGGCAGCCGATGTGTGAAATGATCGCAGGAGATAATACTGAGACCATTCACAGGGAGAACGGGTGTCTTTTCAAGCTCGATGCAATGCGTATCATGTACTCGCAGGGTAATCTTGCTGAAAGAAATCGGATGAGCAGGCTTGGCAAAGGCGAGGTCGTTGTTGATATGTTCGCAGGTATCGGGTATTTTTCCATTCCCATGGCTGTGCATTCTAAGCCCTTGAAGATTATCTCAATAGAGATAAATCCTGTATCAGCCGGTTTTCTGAGGGAAAATATCAGGTTGAACCGGGTGGAAAAAATTATAGAACCAGTTGAGGGGGACTGCGCTCTTGTCACCCCACGCGGCATCGCAGACCGGGTCATTATGGGATACCTGGATGCACATCAGTATCTCGAGCACGGTATCCGCGCCCTTGTGCCGGGCGGGATTCTTCATTTCCATGAGGCTGTGCCTGAAGCTGTAGAGCGGCGACCTATCGAAAGGATAATTGATGCTGCGGAAAAACTGGGACGGAAAGTAGAGATCATATCGGTGCGTAAGGTAAAGAAATACTCGCCAGGAGTGTGGCATGTGGTGGTGGATGCAAAGATATGTTAAATTTTTGTCAACATGATGGAAACTCATAACTCAATTCATGCCCGGAGGTATTATGGACTTAAAAGATTGCATCGAATTTACGAACAAGAACCCTGTCTGCTGGCTTTCCACTATGGATGGCGACCAGCCAAGAGTGAGGGGATTCCTGCTGTGGTACGCAGTTGAAGAAGAATCCGAAAAGTGAAGTTCCTTGATGACATCGCACTCAAGGCAAGACTGATGGAAGAGAGACCTTTCTTGAAGGCGACAGGCACGGGAAAACCCGACGAACCGCTGCTTGCGGTATTCCAGATATACACAGGTGAAGCGCATTTCCGGAAGATGGAGAACAATTTGAGGGAGTCTGAGATCGAAAAGGTAAGGTTTTGAAAAGAAAAGAGGAAAGCATTGAGGATATCAACATCGACCTGCATCATGTTAAACCTGAGTATATTAAAAAACTTGAAGCTATTAAAAAAGAAGGAACCATTTCCAGCGCAGAGTTTGAAAAGAGGTTTGGAGTCAAGATTTGAGATTATTTTGAAAAAGATGAGCGAAATCTTGGACGACCCTCATCACTACAAACCTTTACAGCATGATATGAAGGGTTTGCAGAGAGTTCATATCGATAAGTCCTTTGTTCTTGTTTTTGAGATAATTGAAGCAGAGAAGAAAGTGATTTTCCTGGATTTTGATCACCACGATAATATTTATTGAAGTCAAAATAAGTTGTGGAGTGGGGGATGTGAACCCCCATTTTTGCTATCCCAAGGTGGATTCAGAAAATCATTGATATTGCCAGATTAGACATTAGGCAGAAGGCTTCGCGCCCTCCACCCGGATAGCACCACCTAATTCTATTTTTATATTGTTTAACATTTCATTAACTCTCCTTAAATTTCGGATTGCTAATGCTAATGTTATGGCAAATATCGCTGAAATTCCGAGTTCCACACATTGTATTATTATTTATTGATGATTATTGACTTAAAGATATTGTTCAAAATAGGAAATTATCCCTTTATCCTCTTCAGCCTGAACGTATTCTCTCGCTCCATCTCCTCAAGCCGCAGCACGATAAAGTCCTTCGCATCAGAAAGCTCAGGAATCACCTTGAACTCAAGCGCGTTAACCCTGCGCTTTGTCTTCTCTATGTCCTCAAGCAGCTTTTTCATCGTGGTTTCGATCTCTGCTGCGAGGATGATCTTCTCAACAAGTATCTCATAGGCATCCACTGCTTCATCAATGCGCGAGCTTGTTCCTATGATGCCGTACCCGTGTTCATTAAGACCCTTATGAACACTTGAAGCTTCGATCTTAGGCACCACAACACCCATTACGTTCCTGCTCACAAGTTCAAGCTTTGGAGTGTCCTTGAGGGCAAAAGCTGTGGATTTTACCACAACCACACCTTCTACGGACTTCGCGATCGCCAGTTTCTGTGATGCAACAGCGAACTGTTTTTCCAACTCTGCCCTTACGTCCTTTGCCTTCTCAAGTATCGCGAATAATTCAAGTATCAGCCCATCGCGCTTCATTTTCAGAAGTTTGTGCCCGCTCTGGCTAAGCTTAATCTTCTTCTTGAGCTCGATAAGCTCAGAACGCGTGGGCTTGATATTGTCCTTTATTGCCATACTACTCTTTCTTTGCCTTATGGGCAGGATGGTATTTCTGGATATACTTGTTATCGATCCTTGTAAGCTGCGCCTCT
>JAJRAP010000056.1 GCA_028679855.1 Candidatus Methanoperedens sp. | reverse complement strand
TCCCGTCTTTGTGGCATTTTACCTCAAAATTTTTACGTTAAATGTCACGACGTGTTATTAATTCTATCCATTAGAACTTTGGAGGAGATGCTTACTTTTCCTTATTATAAAACATCAGTAAGTTAAAGGGACAATACCAAAAATTGTGTGAAGCAGTCAATTAATTATATAAGCTACTAAATCTGCGGTATAAGGTAAGAATAAATTATAGAAATAAATAAGATCTGAAGGGAGAAAAATCTATGATAGAAAAGGAGCTGACCTTCTTAGAAGCGGTAAAAATAAACCTGGACGAATGCGCCGAAATTTTGAGACTTGATGAAGAAACACGTTTAGCAATAAAAACACCAATACGTGAACTTCATGTTTCAATTCCTGTAAGAATGGACGATCGTAAAATAAAAATATTTAAAGGGTTTAGAGTTCAACATAATAATGCAAGAGGTCCGACAAAAGGTGGTATCAGGTTCCATCCCGATGAAACCATAGATACGGTAAGAGCTTTAGCGTCGTTGATGACCTGGAAATGTGCATTACCTAATCTGCCACTGGGTGGCTCAAAAGGTGGTGTAATATGCAATACTAAAGAAATGAGCGTTGGAGAATTGGAACGATTAAGCAGGGGATACATCCGGGCAATTGCGAATTTTATCGGACCTGAAATAGATGTACCTGCGCCTGATGTATATACTACACCACAAATTATGGCGTGGATGATGGATGAATATAGTGTTATTAAAGGCAAAACGCAATTTGAGGCAATTACAGGCAAGCCTGTTGAGATCGGCGGGAGTCTGGGCAGATCGAATAGTACTTCGCTGGGTGGCGCATTCGCTTTGCGAGAAGCTGCGCTTGAGCATGGCATAAATCTGAAAACAGCAACAATAGCGATCCAGGGTTTTGGTAACGTCGGTTTTTACGCTGCTAAAATCATTCATGAAATGCTGGGCTGCAAGATAGTAGCAGTAAGTGATAGTAAAGGCGCAATATACAATAAAAATGGTCTTGACCCGATAGATGTAAATAAGCATAAAGAAGATACAGATTCAGTTATAAACTTCAGTGGAAGTGAAAATATATCTAACCGAGAGTTACTTGAATTGGATGTAGATGTTCTTATACCTGCAGCGATGGAGAATGTTATCGTAGAAAAAAATGCAGATAACATAAATGCTAAAATAGTTTTAGAACTTGCAAATGGCCCTACTACGCCAGCCGCAGATAAAATTTTATATGAAAATGGAGTACATGTTGTTCCTGACTTTCTGGCAAATTGCGGTGGTGTAGTTGTGTCGTATCTTGAAATTGTACAGAATTCCTATGCTTATTATTGGAATATCAACGACGTTACAAAATATCTTGATGACAAGATCAAAGAGACATATAAGAATGTCTTAACTGTTTCGAGAGAAAAAGAATTACATATGAGACAATCTGCTTTTACAATTTCTGTAGATAGAGTAGTGAAAGCAATGAAACTCAGAGGTTCGATATAAGAATATTCCTATTTGCTTGAATCGTGCACCCACCACTCGCCTTCGAGCGTGTGCTCTTTTTTCCAGATGGGAACTTCCCTTTTGAGCCGTTCTATTGCTTCTCGCAGCACCGGGAACATCTGCTCCCTGTGACCTGCAGCCACAACGATATGCACGATATCCTCTCCCTTCTGGATTATCCCTGTCCTGTGATACATCAGAACTTCAACGATGCCCTCTTCCTGTTTTAGCGCAGAGCAAATCTCATCCATTTTTTGCCGCGCAACTTCACCGTACGACTCAAATTCAAGGAACTCTGTGCGGGAATTTGCTGAAACCGCCCTGACTATGCCGCTAAATGTCCCGATAGCTCCTGCTTTTTCAATCTCCCCGGAACGTCTGATCCTTTTTACCAGCGATGCGAGCGTCTGATACTCTGGCTGCTTCTGCACCATATCCACGATTTCATCAATATCTGCGTTTTCCTGTCTGTTCAGCCTGAGAAGGATGTTCGTGGCTTCAACATCTCCAAGCGCTATTTTACCAAGCGCGCTCTCCTTCCATCCCTCCACCACAGCAAAATCCATACCCTCATCTGCGAGTTCAATAAGGGCGCGGTCAAGGCTGTTCTCATTCGAGAATTTTACAAGCTCGTGAGGCGTAACCCCTATCACAACATCCGCGCCTGCCCTGGCATGTTTCCAGGTATCAGTGTTGGGCGTGTGCAGGCTGTGGTCGTGCAGGTGCTTGATCGTACCAACTGTCCCATGCTTCTTTAGCGCCTTTACAAGCTGTTCCACTAATGCAGTCTTACCTGTTTTTTTATAACCCACAACAGAAATTATTTTCATAAACTACATGGTTTCTGGCGCAACTATCCCGAGCATGTCAAGTGTATTTGCAAGCACGATGCGCGAGCAATCAACAAGCGCAAGGCGCGCTGCCCGAAACTCTGGTTCTGCGCTGATGACGGGGACATACCTGTAGAACTGGTTAAAGGCGTCGGCAAGCTCCCTTGCATAAATGGCGATAAGGTTTGGCTTTAGCTCGCGCGCAGCTTTATCGATGGCGTTCTCAAATCCCGCAAGCCTCTTAATGAGCGCTGTCTCCTGATCTTCAAGCAAAACCCCGGCATCGAACTCCTCAAACGTGATGCCTTCATCCTTCGCGTTCTTTATGATGCTGCACGCCCTTGCATGAGCATACTGGATAAACGGCGCGCCCTGCTTTTCAAAATCAACTGCTTCAGCCCAGTCAAAGGTCGTGGCTTTTTCAGGAGAAACGCGAACGATATCGTACCTGACAGCGCCGATACTTACGAACTCTGCCACTTTTGCTTGAATTCCTCGTCTGTCTCAGGACGCTTTTTACTTACTTCGGAATATGCGGCTTTCTTCACTTCATCGAGCAGTTCATCAGCAGAAATGAACACACCGCGCCGCGTGCTCATCGAGCCTTCAGGGAGTG
>JAJRAP010000055.1 GCA_028679855.1 Candidatus Methanoperedens sp. | reverse complement strand
GAGATGTTGACTTTTTTGCAGGCTTTGTTAAGTGACCCCTCCTCTTTAATAGCTTCAAGTAAAGATACCCGGCCCTCACCCATTATGGGTTCATCTTTGTTATTTACAAGCCATAATTTTGTTTTTACCTGTGTTCGTTCCATTGTGACCTTGATTTTAAGCAAGTTTTATCAATATATAAACTCTCCATTTATAAATGCATAGGACCTTGCATCATTCGGGTGTGTGAATATCTGCTCTTTCGTGTTAACTTCAATCAATTCTCCGTTCAGCAGGATGCCTACCCTGTCAGCTATGCGCCGCACCTGATAAATATTATGCGATGCCATGATAATCGTAGTGCCAAGCTCGCTTCTGATCTTTCTTATGATATCTTCTATCTTCGCAACATTTGCAGGATCAAGATTAGCTGTCGGCTCATCAAGAAGAAGGACATCAGGTTTAAAGACAATCGCCCTCGCAAAAGCCATACGCTGGGCCTCACCTCCTGAAAGGGTAAGTGCTTTCTGTTTCTCATAACCTGCAAGTCCCACAAGAGCCAGTGCATCGATCACCTTTTTTTCTATTGTTTTCTTATCCACTCTGCGGATCACCAGGCCATAAGCTACATTGTTGAAAACCGAAGTGTTAAATGTCGCAGGCCTCTGAAAGAGCATTGACATCCTGCGCATGACGTAATTTTTTTGCAGGATTGCGTCATCATTCCCGTTAAAAATAAGTTTGCCGGATGTTGGCGTCTCCAACAAATTCAATAGCCGCAGCATTGTGGTTTTTCCAACTCCGCTCGGTCCCATGAAAGCAAATATTTCTCCTCTGAAAATCTTGAGGTTGATATTTTGTAATACTTTTTTATTTCCAAAGGATTTGCTCAAGTTTTCTATTCTGAACAATTCCTCCAATTCAATCTCTCCTCTGGAAATAGTTGGCCAGAATATTCACAGAGAGTACAAGGGAGATAAGAATAATCCCGAGAGCAATCGAGGTTGAGAGATCACCTTTACTGGTTTCCGATGTAATCGCGGTCGTGAGTGTTCGCGTCTCAGAAAGTCCTTCACCAATTCCGCCTACGCTTCCTGTACGCGCTATATTGCCGCCCACTATGAGGATGGCCCCCACTTCTGCAAGACCCCTTCCCAGTCCTGCAAGCACTGCTGTGATGATGCCAAATCTTGCTTCTTTTAATGTTGCAATCACCACATCTTTTTCATTTCCACCAAGTGTATAAACAGTCTCTATTATGGATTGAGGAACAGCTTTTATAGCAGCGAGAGAAATGCCCGTAATTATTGGTGTGATAAGAATAAACTGAGCAAGGATCATTGCCTTCTGGGTGTAAACCATATCAAGGAATCCAAAAGGTCCGATAGGCACGATCATCAAAAAAACAAAAAGACCTACAAAAACTGATGGCAATCCCAATCCTGTATTAATTAGTGTAATGAGTGCCTGTTTACCTCGAAACTGCATAAAGGATATTGCGAACGCCAGGGGAATTGCGGTCAGTGTAGCAAGGATTGTTGCAGTACCTGAAACCCTTATGGATACCCCGGTTATACTCATAATATAAGGGTTCAGACTGAATATTAGTTCGAACGCTTTTATGATACCCTGAACAAGAAAGTCAACACTACCCATATCCCGTTCCTTCTTTTTTATTCATATTTACCTCAATTGAAAAGATACACATTCACCTGTTCACCTTTTCCAATATCCCTGTTTGTTATTACATACCCTTCAACGACGGAAGACCTGGGAGATGCTGAGATTATCGCCGTATTATATTCCCCATCAAACAATTTCATCTCTCTACCCATTGAGCGTGCTGTGTTATGAGCTATTTTCACGAAAAAGATGTACTCAAAGTTTTTTTCCGGTAGCGCAACATCCTCATTTATTACAAACCTGCGCATTGCCCTTGGTATTTCCGTAAAATAGCTTCGCACCACCATTTCAAGAGCAGTGAAAGCGCCTGTTGGTTTGCCAGGGAGTGCAAATACAGGTGTATCATTCACAATGCCGACTGCAAGTGGTTTCCCCGGCCTAATAGCTGCCCTGTGGAATAAGAGTTCTCCTGCCTCAGCAATGATATCAGCGACAAAGTCGCGCTCACCTACCGAGACCCCACCTGTTGTAAATACTGCATCGTATTTTTCGCAAGATTCGAGCAACATCTTCTTTGTTTTATCATACTCATCAGGAACTGCGCCCGCAAAGGTAGATTCGCAGCCCAGTTCTTTCATAAAACCCTGTATCAGCACCGCACTGGTATTTTTGATCATACCGTTATAAATTTCAGTCCCTGTGGATATTATACCAGCTCTGATCTTTTTATATACCGGGACTTTTTCGACACCAAGGCTGTATAAAAGCGCAGCGCTCTGGGGCATTATTCGATGGTTTCTCTCAAATATCCTGTCCCCTGCATGGTAATCCGCTCCTTCTCGGAATACGTTTTCCCACTTCATTAGATTTTTTCCAAATAGGAGATCTTTTTTAACCTCTGCCTCCTCAATTTTCAGCAAAGCATCCGCACCTTCAGGGAGTATTGCGCCTGTAGCTATTGCCATCGCTTCACCCCTCTTTATTTGTGCTCTTTGATCACCTGCATATACACTGCCCTTTATTTTCAGGGGATAAACATCTTCGCTGTGAATAGCAAAACCGTCCATGGCAGCAATGTCGAATGCTGGAGACATGTAATCTGCAACAATATTTTCACTGAGTTCTCTTCCAACGGATTCGGGAATGGAAACATGTTCTGATTCGCGCCTGAAATAATATGTGCTTTTAAGCTGCTTCATTTTTTCAAGTGCTTCTTTAAGGGTTGTTATTGTTTTCACGTTCTCATTCCTTTATTATATGTATAGCAGATTTTTTTAAGGATACTCGTATTGTTTTTCCCTGTTCAAGACCAAGCCGGTCAAAAGCATGTGATGGCATTTCTATCTCAAGATTAAAATCTCCGTCAATATAAAGTAAATATGTCGCTCCATTTGAGATTATTTCGGTGATTCTCCCTGAAAAAATGTTTGATGCTACGGCTTTTCCAAGGGGTCGATCTTCTCGCAGCACCATAACCTGGTCTGGACGAATACACCAGATAACTTTCTCGCCAATTTGCAGACCTCCCATTCTCAGCGCGATTATTTTTTTATGGCTCTGGATCATAACTTCATCATTTATTATATCAAGAATCTTTCCTTTGAAAATATTGTTCATCCCCACAAGCTTTGCTACATTCTCATTTATTGGCTTTGAAAAGATCTCTTTGGGCGGGCCTATTTGTTCTATCCCGCCCTGTTTGTAAACGATTATGGTATCGGCCATAGTATAAGCTTCAACAGGGTTGTGGGTAATCAAAATAATGGGTATTTTAATAATCTTCCGTATTTTTTTCAAATCCCTTCGTAATCTCATCCTGACAATATAATCAAGAGAGGAAAAAGGCTCATCAAGAAGCAGTATTTTGGGTCGGGTTATCAGTGCACGGGCAAGGGCAATTCTCTGGCGCTGACCTCCTGACAATTGAGAAGGGTACCTTTTTTCAGGGCCGTGGATTTCAAAAACATCCAGCATCTCTTGCATCGTTTCTTTTGCATTATTTCCGGAACGCAATCCAAAAAGGATATTTTCTTCAACTGTAAAATGCGGGAATAACGCATAGTTCTGGAAAAGATATGCGACGTTCCTCTTTTGTGGTGAAATATTGATGTTTTTTTCAGAGTCAAAATATGTAATACCATTTACATTTATGTAGCCTTTATCAGGAACTTCAAGCCCTGCTATGCACTCAAGAGTCAGTGTTTTTCCTGCCCCGGAAGGGCCGAAAAGAACTATCATTTCATTACCGCATTTAAATTCTGCATTAAGCACGAATTCATTTGAATTCTTGTTCGTTAATTTCTTGGATATTTTAACATGTAAATCCATAATCAATCCGTTCTGCTGATCCTTGTAGTGATGTAGATTACAGCTATTGAAACTACAGTAAGGATGATTACAAGTATGGTGGCAACCTGGTCTTCTCCTGATTGAAAAGCCCTGTAGATAGCAAGCGGCATCGTACTTGTTTTTCCGGGGATATTTCCCGCGATCATTATGGTTGCACCGAATTCACCAAGAGCCCTGGCAAAACTAAGGACCAGACCTGCGATCAATCCTTTTTTTGCAAGCGGCAGGGTTACAAGAAAGAAAGTTTCAATTTCAGATTTGCCCAGAGTGAATGCAGCTTTCTCATACTCAATATCAACCGATTCTATTGCCGCTTTTGCAGATTTTATCATTATAGGAATTGCAACTACAGTTGCGGCTATAACTTCTGACTGCCAGGTGAACATTACGCTCCATCCAGTCAGCTTATAAATATAATTTCCTATTATCCCATTTTTTCCAAGAAGGATGAT
>JAJRAP010000054.1 GCA_028679855.1 Candidatus Methanoperedens sp. | reverse complement strand
GCGCGAAGCCTGTCCCACGGATCTTCATTAAGGTAGCGTATCGAGGAGTCAAAAGTTGCACCGCCCCATACTTCAAGGGAGAAAAATCCTATTTCGTCCATCTTCTCTGCTATAGGGAGCATATCCCTTGTCCTCATCCTTGTGGCAATTAGTGACTGGTGGGCGTCTCTGAGGGTCGTATCTGTGAGTTTTACTGGTGGCATGTTCCTGGGGCTTAATTGGCTGCAGTGTTATTTAATTTATGGTATTTATTCCCCACGAAGTTCGGTAATCCTCAATCAAAAAATTGAATTATTGCAGAAAAAAATCAAAAAAAATGAATAGAAATACTACAAAATAGAATGAAACTAATAAGTAGTATTTTTATTTCTTAAACTCGGTATATCCGCACTTTCCGCATGAAAGGCGGTTCTTGTGCTCTCCGAGAAACACTCCCGGACCACATCGCGGGCATGACTGCCGTATCTTCTTTGCCTTATTCCCGCTAACTTCGTAAAATTCATGTACTGCCATCAGGATCACTTCTTTTCAGGTTCTTTTGCTGCTTCCGGTGCGGCTGGTGCAGGAGCTTCTCCTTCTTTAGGTACGGGTATGCCCCGTGCCATAAGGTGCTGGTGAGCCAGCTGCTTTAACCGCTCCTCACTCTCATATATGCTCGCAGTTCCCGTAAGCTCCATCTTCCCGAAGGCTGTGTCAAGATGCTCAATGACGATCAGCTCAGGTTTGGAATTTGCCATTGCAGCGAGTTTGTTCTTCACATCTATTCTTGAGGGAGTTCCTTTATTATTGATCTTTATTGAAACCTCCCTCCTTTTCAACAGGGGGTTTTTTTTATCTTTGATGATATGGAGTTCCATTATTATTCCTCCTTGCATTTCATTCTATCAAGTAATGACTGTATCTCTTTTTTTTTGTCTTCGGTCACTCTGACCAGTACCGCCCCTTCTTCCGGCAACCCATATAT
This sequence comes from Candidatus Methanoperedens sp., assembly GCA_028679855.1. Lineage (GTDB taxonomy): Archaea > Halobacteriota > Methanosarcinia > Methanosarcinales > Methanoperedenaceae > Methanoperedens. Next base: position 2,810 of record JAJRAP010000054.1, on the reverse strand, counting down.
AACTACTGATGAGAGGGGCGCCATAGCGATAGATGGCAGAGCAGCCAGGTCCTCTTCTCCCTTTACGAATATACGTAACGGGTTATCAGAAAGCATAGCATTTGCGACCTCCTTCAGCAGTTCTTCTGTTATCGTCCCGGGGGGGTTTTCCACCGTGATGGTCATGAACTGGGGATGTTTTGTGCCGTGTGTTACTTCATTGGATACGGGACTACGCTTTGTCCTTTCATCAACGAAAGATATGTTCGGTATAACTCCTGCACTCAGAAGGTTGAAAGTTATTATATCTCCAACCGTGATTATCTTGGTGGGAGATTTAAGGTCCCTTATGATATTTCGTGCGGTTTCGACCCCGTCTCCCGGGTAAAGCTTTCCATGGAGTTTCCGCATCTCTTCCCTTAGCTCTTTCGGAAGACAGTATTTTTTCAAACTACCGCACCTTTAACGCATATTTACCCTGGGATTTAACCCCGAGCCTTTTCGCTATCATTGATTTTTCAGTGTCAATTATCACGACATAGCCGCTCCAATCAGATGTCAGGGACGATGAATTGCATTTATCGCATACCTGTCCTGTCACAAGCCTGTGGCATTCCTTGCAGACATTCTCAGGCATTACTTTTTCCCCGCTTCAGATTTTTTGGAATGGCCTTCCTTTTGCTTTTCCAGGCGGGCTTCTTCAAGCCAGTCAAGTTTACCCAGAGCATGCTGGCGCATGGTGAGACCTATCTTACTGTCCCTTGGCTCACGCTCATTCAGGCTCACTGCGACTATCCTTGCCCTTATGCGGTCGCCCACTGTGATGGCACGTCCTGATTCTTTGGTAATGAGCCGTGAGTTCTTCTCATCGTAGCTCACGAATTCATCTGTGAGCTGGCTGACGTGAACGAGCCCGTCAAGAGGACCGATCCCGACAAAGACCCCGAATTCTACAACTTCAAGAACGGTGCCCTCAATGATCTCCTGTATCTCAGGCATAAATGTAACCGCTTCAAAAACCGCATCATAGTATACACCGGCATTTCCTGCAAGTATATGTCCTTCTCCCACTTCTATAACTTCCATTATAGCGACTATCGCCCCGATAGTCTTGTCCACAAGTCCTTCAAGCTTATCCTGCAACGCGATTTTTACAGCCTGCTCTACAGGCGCACCGAGTAGTTCCGGCGCGATTCTCACCGTGTCTGCTAATCTCATTTTTTTATACATTTGAATCCTCTTAATAAAAGATATTATAAACTTAAATGGGTTCGTTCCCGAAGTCGTACAATACTTACTCCCTTACTACATAACCTTTTCTTTAATTCGACATCACTGGTAAGAACAGTATCTTCTTTACTGGTAGCCAATTCCATGATAACATCATCAGCAAAACCCTCCTTTTCAACTATTGTGCATCTATCCAGAAGGGATAATGCAATTTTTGCCGCGGTTCTGTCCCTGCCCCGCCCCTGCGTGGATATTTTTTCAAGCTCCCTTACAGATGCCCTCGGAACAACGTATGAATCAAATCCCAATCGCTTCAACTCCATAAAGATATCGATTCCGAACTGCCCCGGGACCATCAACCCGTTAGTATCAATTATCACTTTTCTTTTCATTTAGATTTCTTTCAATATCCCTGAACCTATGAGCCGCCAGCGCGCTCCTACCCTCCGACTGATAGCGACAGAGGAACCTACCTGAGCGCATACCGGTCTTTTGAGCTTGACCTCAGCGTCGTTTGTCCGTGCGCTCGTCACCACGCCGATCGTGGTCGCAGTCCCTATGTTGAGCATCAGCGGTTCGTTGGAACGTATGGGCTCGACCTTGGATTCGTCGCTTACTCCCACCATGCGGGGAAGCAGTTTTGTTTCCATGATAAAACCATCTATAGTGGGGGGTATGGAACCCGGAAGCCCCGCGACCTGACCTACAAGAGCGTCGCTCTTTGTGAATGAGGGGTCAAGCATTGTACCAATGCCGATAAGGCCGCCCGGAGACGCCTCTTCCACACCAGAGTTGCCTGCGAATATCTTTGTAATGGTTGTCTTTATAGGTACCCATTTGGCCACCCCGCCAGCCTCGACCTTTCTTCCGGGGCGAAGTTCCAGCTCATCACCTGAATGCAGGCGCCCGCAGTTTAATGAACCTCCGATAACGCCGCCAACAAGTTTATCTGGTTTTGTCCCTGGCTTGTTTACGTCGAACGAACGAGCCACGAACATCAGGGGCGGTTTATTCATTTCGTGAATAGGTGTAGGTATGTATTTTTCAATAGCTTCTATGACAAGGTCAATATTGGCGTTCTGCTGGGCTGAGACCGGTATGATGGGGGCGTTCTCAGCAACGGTCCCCCTAACGAAATCTTTTATCTGGTTGTAGTTCTCAAGCACTTTTTCGCGAGTGACGATGTCTATCTTGTTCTGAATGATAATAATATTCTTGATCCCGATTATATTCAGAGCCATGAGGTGCTCTTTTGTCTGGGGTTGTGGGCACTGTTCGTTTGCCGCAATTACAAGAAGCGCTCCATCCATGAGTGCTGCGCCTGACAGCATTGTAGCCATGAGCGTTTCATGGCCGGGCGAATCAACAAATGATATTGGGCGCAATATTTCGGTTTTCTCACTGCATATTTCACATACTTCTTTAACAGTGTAACTTTCCGGTTCGGGACATTTCGGGCATTTCCTGAGCATTACGTCGGCATAGCCGAGCCTGATAGAAATCCCTCTTTTTATTTCTTCGCTGTGCCTATCAGTCCATACGCCGGATAGTGCCCTGACAAGCGTGGTCTTGCCGTGGTCAACATGTCCTACTATGCCTAT
>JAJRAP010000053.1 GCA_028679855.1 Candidatus Methanoperedens sp. | reverse complement strand
GGTCTATCCAGTTGATCTTCCCGGGGAGATATTCCTCAGGGAGATTCCCTTTTTTCAAGGACTCTATTATCTCAACCACTGATTTTACCACAAATATCAGGTTCATGTCAGTTGTATTGATCTCAAACACCCTGTCGCTGCTCTCTACAGATTCCACAAGGATCACGTCCAGCGCCTCAGCGTCGGAGTTCTCCTTGACCTTATCAAAGGAATATTCTCTCCTTTTCCCGAGGCGCTTCCTGAGAGCCACAGGTGCTGCCCGAAGCACAATAATCACATCTGAGGGGAGGTAATGCGAAATATGCCCCTCCATAACGGTATCCATCCCATCAGGTGTCTGCTTGATAAGTTCCGATACCCTCGCCTTAAGGCGCTCCATGTCTACAATGTAGGTGTCCCGGATATCGTCCCTTCCCGTGTAAAGTTTCTCATCCATGATGAGTTTGTGAAGATCGATAATACGGTACTTATCCCTGTACAGGGAATGTTCTTTTATGAACTCACACACAGTTGTCTTTCCCGTTCCAGGCGTGCCGGTGAGAGCGATTATCATAAGATCATCTGCATTGCTGCTATTACCTTTTTGTTCTGCACCTGCGTCCCTGCACTTATCCTTATTAGAGAATCGCCTGCGCCCCTGAAGGATGTGCAGTCCCGGACTATTATACCCACTCTCAGCAGTTTTTCACAGACCTCTGATGCTGTGCGGGGAGCCACGTCTATCATGATGAAATTAGCTTCCGAGGGGTACACTCTGCATATGGACTCAAGTCCCCTGGTTAGCTGCATGCGACCATTTTTTGCGGTCTCGATGCTTTTCTTGATGTACTTTGCGTCACGAAGTGCTGCAATGCCGCCAAAAAGTGAGAGCACATCCACCGAGAACGGGGTCATGACCTTCATGTATTCAGGGGAGAGCCACTGCGGGACAATGGCGTAGCCCAGGCGCATACCTGCAAGACCGAAAGCTTTAGAGAATGTGCGCCCCACGATCAGGTTCTCATGTTCTTTAACGAGACCTGATAGACCTGTCTCTGCAAAGTCAACATATGCCTCGTCGATGAACACGATAGAACCTGTTTTATCAAGGATCTCCCTGACCTCCTCCTCCCTGACAACGTTCCCTGATGGGTTGTTTGGCGAGCAAAGGAATATCATTTTCGTATTGCTGTTGACCTTGGCGAGAATATCCCTGTGGCTTATTTCAAAATCAATGTCCCTTTTTAAGAACACAGGTTTCCCACCGTTAGCAAGTGTTGCTATCTCGTAGTATGAGAACGTGGGTACGGGGATTATCGTTTCAGCCCCCGGCGACATGAACAACCTCATTATCGTATCAAGGATGCCGTCCATGCCGTTCCCGGATACCACGATGTTGTTCGCAGGGTAACCTGTGTATTCCGAGAGCGCGATTCTTAATTCAAGAGGATCAGAAGGTGGATATAAATGGACTTTCCCGGCTTTTTCCCTCATGGCTTCGACCGCAAGCGGTGAAGGTCCAAGCGGATTTTCGTTGGAGCCCAGCTTTATTATCTTTTCTGGATCAAGACTGTACTTCAGGGCTATCTCTTCTATGGACTTCCCAGGAACGTACTCTTTTATTTCTTTTACTGAGTTCCTAACGAGTTTCTCAAATCTCATCAATCACTCCGACCACCGCATCCAGTTGTTCCCTGGTGATAGTGAGGGGCGGCACAAAGCGCAGCACTGATTCCGATGTGCAGTTGAGGAGCACACCGAGTTCCCTTGACCTGCTGACAATGTCTTCGCATTTTATAGAGAGCTCCATTCCTACCATCAGTCCCTTGCCGCGTATCTCTTTTACATAATCCTTATCGAGAGCTTTGAGCTTTTTCATTAGATAGACCCCAAGTTCTCCAGATCTCGCGACAAGCTTTTCTTTTTTGATCACTTCAATATTGGCAAGGGCTGCAGCGCATGAAAGAGCATTTCCGCCAAAAGTGGAGGCGTGGTCTCCGCGCCCGAAATTGGCAGCAACATCTTCCCGCGCAAGCATTGCGCCCATGGGGAATCCTCCACCCATGGCTTTAGCAAGCGTCATTATGTCGGGTTTGATGCCTGAGTGCTCCCTGGCGAACCATTTTCCTGTCCTGCCAAAACCTGTCTGCACCTCATCAAGTATGAGTAATGTTTTTGTTTCATCGCATATTTCCCTGACTTCCCTGAGATATCCATCAGATGGGATGATCACGCCGGCTTCTCCCTGCACTGGCTCGAGTATGACACCTGCGGTGTCTTCTGTTATAGCTGCCCTGATAGCGTCAGCATCGTTGTACGGGACGAAAACCGCAGGAGCGAGCGGCTCAAATGGTTTGCGGTATTTTTCCTTGTGCGTCACCGATAGCGCTCCACGCGTCCTCCCGTGGAACGCATGTTCTGCTGCGATAAATTCTTTTTTACCTGTGGCTTTTCGTGCAAGTTTCAGTGCGCCTTCTACAGCTTCTGTACCCGAGTTGCAGAAGAAAACCCGTTCTATCTCAGTAAGGTTTACAAGCTCCTCTGCCAGGAGCGCCTGCTGCTCTGTATAATAGAGGTTAGATACATGAATCAATTCCTCAGCCTGCTGTTTTATCGCTTCCACAACTACCGGGTGGCAGTGTCCCACGTTATTTACTGCTATCCCTGCCACGCAATCAATATACTCTTTTCCGTTTACATCTGTCACCACTGCCCCGTAAGCCTTTTTAATTGCTATGGGCTGGCGGGTGTAGGTGTTGAATATATATTTATCGAATTTCCCAACGATATCATCGTAATTAAGTGCCATATCTATCCCAGGTGTCATCATGCTTGACGCCTCGCATCTTTAATATTTCGATTGCCCTGTTAATATATAAAACCAACTGTAAAAAAAATCAGGGGTGGGCAATGAACCTGTTTTTCGCATATTCATCGCGGATGAGTTCTTCAGCCGGGATATCCTCCTCTTTGCATTTTTCCTCTTTCCACGCCTCAAGCGAGCGAAAAACGAAGAACATACCGTCTTTTTCTTTTGATGACGCAAGGGCGGTATCGTCAGCTCTGTCAAAAAATTCCCGGTATCCTTTCAAAACTGTCATAGCAATTTGATTGTTCTGGGTATTAATGAAGATTGCGCCTATTGAGGCATACCCAACTCTTTTTCCATATTATCCAGCAGGAGGTTCAATAGTCTCTGTGTCTCCACGACATTAATGTTCTGCGAGATTATCTCATCAGGTTTCTGAATATATCTTCCTTCCACTATCTCATTGCCGCAATTCCTGAACATGAGATCAATGCTATTTGCCGAGTATTCGAGGTGGAACTGAAGTCCTATCGTTTTCCTGTACTCAAAAGCCCGGTTCGTGCAAGCCTTGCTTTGCGCTATCCTCACGGCGCCGCGAGGTATTTCGAAGGTATCGCCGTGCCAGTGGAAAGCGGTGAATCGAGGCGGGAAAGAGCCAAAAATAGGGGAAGTTGTTGCTTCTTTTGTCAATGTTACAGGGAACCACCCGATCTCTTTGTGCTTATTCTTGCTGACTTTCACGCCAAGGACATCGGCGATAAGCTGGGAGCCGAGGCATACTCCCAGGACGGTTTTTTGGTTCTCGATGGCTTCGGCTATGAAATTCTTCTCGTGAGCGAGCCATGGATATTTCTCTTCCTCGTAGATGTTCATCGAGCCGCCCATTATGACAAGCCAGTCAAATTCGTCTATTCCGGGGAGGTCCTCTTTATTGAAGAGCAGCGTTCTTGAGATGCAGTGATCTTTTTTCTTTGCCCATGATTCGATGTTGGCTAATCCTTCGAATTTTTCATGTTCAAGGGACTGGATTCTCATCGTTTTTCCTCCAATTTATCATCTTTCCATTTTTTCAATGAGATAACTGAATGATCCATTCTTGCTTTTTGCCGTATCTATACAAAATAATTTCAATATTTCTGACATAAAATCTATTCGGGAATTGAATTTGTTGGGTTTCAGGTCGTTAAAAGCGCTTTTATTAATGTGCTCCGTATTCGGAAAAGAATTTATCCCTAATTTTTTAGATGATCCATCATCCATTCCAGCAAGATACCAGCTTTCTATTTCCCTTACTACTACTAATATTTTATTTTTATCAATACTTTTAAATTCATCTTCTATTCTCTGTTTCCTATCAGTTATACATGGAGAGCCATTATTATCGGCCACAAAAATATAATCAGCACTCATTGCATTAATACTCTTGAAGAATTTGGAAATTCTCTCATTTTTTTCTTGTGCATATTTCCACAATTTAACTGAATCATATTTATTTGCAAACAATGGGGTTATGATTCTTTCAAAAAACCTCACATCATCATCGCCTTCGACAAAGATGAATAAATTATATCCCATATTTCAGATCTCCAATAAATTCTGGACATAAAGATCTTCGATTCCCATTTCATTTTCTAAAAATATTTTTACTTCCTCTTTTTCAGATAGTTTTGAAATAGTTGAAAAACCTTCTTTGTTTCTTGATACAAATAAAATATTCTCTAATCCCGCATGTTTTATTACATCAGGATTATGGTTGGTAACAATGATCTGTTTTCCTTCTGAGACTTCTTTCATCATGTTTATTAATCTGGAAATAAGGTAAGGATGAATGTTCCTTTCGGGTTCCTCAATTATTATGAGTGGCTTTCTATCAAAATATAAAGCGATAATCAAGGCAGTAATGCAGATTGTTCCATCAGACAAGAATGGTGCTGGTAAGTATTGATTTTCAGAATATATTTCACGTAATTTAAATAGCAAAGACTTGTCAGAAAATTTTTCGATATCTAAATCCTCTACAAATGGCAAAACGTCTCTCACTAAATTCGAGAATTTTCTTTTTGTATCTTCATTTTCTAAAATGTTCTTTAGAGCTATTGCCAAATTACTGCCATCTTCCTCCAATTCAGCTTTTCCAGTTATTGGAGTGGCTTTTTTTGGCAACTTTGGATCGAAATCGTAAATTGAAAAATCACTGAAAATCGGTGGCATGATAAAGAACGAATATTGGAGAAGGAGGCTCTTAGATTCAAATTTGTCGTCTTTTAATACTTCCTCTTTAAAAAATGGGGGAAATAAATTTTCTTCTTTTATTTTCACCCCTATAGGTAGATTCAAATTAACGTTAATTTTCCCATTAAGACTTGTAACTGTGATTTCCCCTTCACCAAGTTTTTCTTTTTCATCATATTTTTTCTTTTCGTCAGGATTTTTCTTTTTTTCTAATTTAACGAAGTCGCATTTCTGTGAGATTTTCTCCTCAACAAATTCAAAACCTTTACCTTCATCTTTAAGTTTAATTACTATTTTATAAATTGTTTTGTATGTCTTTATTCCGATCATTTCTTTTTCATTTGTTTTTGTCGAAAACCTTGTATATTTTTTATCAGAAGTCACTTCTAATGAAAACTCTTCAGCTTGACCAATATTTATATTTCTTAGATATTGAATGCCTCCTTGCATGGATATTGCATTATCTAAACCATGATTTGTCATATCCCTTAAAAATTTAAATATCTGGATAAAACTGGATTTCCCAGAGGCATTGGCTCCAATCAATACATTGAATTTATTTAGACCAACTTCTAAATTCTTGAAACTCTTAAAGTTCGATAATCTAATTTTTGTTATAGTCATATTTATTTATAATAAAGAACTTCTTTCTTTATTAAATCTATGCGTATGTAGTATATCATCCGTCCTGATAGAACCCACCTTCTCTCCGCGTTCTACCACTGCTATATGCGAGGTTTTGCAGCGTTCGAACATCACGATGGCGTCAACTGGTATGAAAAAACTATTTAGGTTCGATTTTTTTTTCAGGTAAAATTATATGCTATAAATATTTTTCTCAAAATTATTAGTTAAGTTTATATACTATTATCTATTCAATAGGTAGCCGTATGCCTTTGATGGCGGTGAATATGATGGAAATAAACAAATTGAAAAAACATTTGAAGTATTTCCTGCTTGCAGCAACTCTGCTTGCTGTATTGACAGGTAGTGCACAGGCAGCAGAAGAACG
>JAJRAP010000052.1 GCA_028679855.1 Candidatus Methanoperedens sp. | reverse complement strand
TCTGCGATACAGGTATCCAGTGAAACAAAACATCTTTTATTGCCTGTTAAAAATTACGTGCTAGTCAAACGGTTCAGTTCAAAAGAGCAGAAGCGCAGGTTATATGCATCTGTGTTATTGGAATCCGAATTTCCCCATAAAAACGTGGGAATCGAGAATCATGTAAATTATATTCACAAGCCAGGCGGAAACTTATCGGTCTATGAAGCGTTTGGTATTGCTTCATTATTGAATACGACAATTATTGATAAATTCTTTAGATCGCTCAACGGCAATACGCAGGTAAATGCCAATGATATTAGGAGTTTACCATTGCCTGATATTGAAAACATCAGAAAAATCGGAAAGGCTGTTTACGAATCTGGATCTTATAAGAATGGAATTGATCTGGACGGTATTATAGCAGGAATTTTGGGATTGCATTTTGAAAAACAAAGCCTTGACAGACGAGGTTAAAAAATGAGTAAAATCGAGGAAGCAGTTTCGATATTAAAAACTCTGGGACTACCTGTGGCTCAACAGAATGAAAGATCTGCATTAACATTACTGGCTCTGCTGGATTTAGAAAAAGATACGTCCTGGCATGAATCAAAAAAGCGAACCATACGGATTCATGACATTATTGTTTTTATTCAGGAAAATTATGCCAGACAATACGCTGAAAACACAAGAGAAACGATACGGCGCCAGACGCTCCATCAATTTGAGCAGGCTGGAATAGTTATCCGGAATACTGATGCTCCCTTCAGACCAACAAACAGCCCCAATACCGTATATTCAATTTCAGATGATGCCTTGGAGGTCATAAAGAAATATGACACATCGGTCTGGCAACCTGCTGTTGAAGAATTCGTGAAGAATAAAGGTAAACTTATAGAAATGTATGAGAAACGTAAGAATAAATACCTCATACCCGTTGATCTACCTGACGGCACTTCAGTTAAATTTTCTCCGGGAAAGCATAATGAACTCCATGCAAAGATTATTAAAGAATTCCGGGTAAGATTCTGTCCAGATACAAAAGTTGTATATGTAGGGGATGCTGCAAGAAAGATGTTATTTACAGATGAGAATTTGTTAAATGAATTGAGAATTCCAATAACAGAACATGATAAATTACCTGATGTTATTCTTTTTGATGGACAAAAAAACCAGCTTTTTCTGATAGAAGCCGTTACATCACATGGTCCTTTATCGCCTAAACGCCAACAGGAACTGGAGTGGACTTTGAAAGAATGCACAGCCAGGAGGATATACGTCAGCGTATTTCCAGATTTTCGTGAGTTTAAGAGGCATATTGACAATATTGCATGGGAAACCGAGGTATGGATAGAGAACAATCCTGATCATATGATTCATTTCAATGGGTTAAAATTTGTGGCGGCGTACAGTGATTGATATGATTATTCTTCTATTGAAAAGAATTATCGATAATGGAGGTAAAAAATGGCTGATTTACTGACCTCGCTGCTCACCAATCCTGTACAGTTCGCAAACCAGGCGGGGTTGTATGCGCTTCTTTCAATTATTCCTCTGATAATCATATATTTACTGCGCCCCAGACCCCTCAAGATAAAGATACCTTCGCTTATGTTCCTTATGGACATTGAAAAGAAGAAGCGGCTTAACGTATTCAGAAAGTTCCTGAAAGACCCTCTGTTCCTGATGCAGCTTTTCGTCCTGATACTTACCTCTCTTGCGGTGGCAGAGCCTTTTATTATTGCTAATGAGGAATTGGGCGGAGGGCATACCGTTCTTATCCTTGATGCCTCTGCAAGCATGCAGGCTGATGGGAGGTTCGACAGAGCAGTGGAAGAAGCGAACAAATTCCTGAGCGCAAAGAACACTGTGATTCTTGCAGAGAACGTGCCCGTTATGGCTGTGAAAGAAGTCCCATCAGGGAGCGCATCTGATACGCTTAAGAAATTGAAGGCAAAAGCCACGATCGCTGATATCTCAGGCGCCATGATGCTGGGGCGAAAGATGCTTCCAGAGGGGGGAAGGATTGTGGTGGTTTCTGATTTTGCAAGCTGGACAGGGGAAGACCCTGTGGTCACAAAGAGGCTTGCAGAAGCCAATGGGATCAATGTGGATTTTGTTACGGTGACAGGGAGAACAGACAATGTCGGTATTGTGGGCGGCTGGTTCGAAGGGAGCGATTACAGGATAATTATCAGGAACTTCAACAAAGGCGCTCAGACCGTGAAGCTTGAAGCTGCTGCGGATGGCGCTAATATACTTTCGACTGATCTTAACATTAATGGTGAGTCGAATGAATATTTCACGATAAGCAACCTGAGACCAGGTGAGACAAAAATATCTATTGATACAAAGGACTCGCTTTTGGTTGATAACAATGCTCATGTTATAATACCGGTATCTGTAAAAAAGGACATTCTTTACATTACTGAAAATATAAAAAATCCTTCCATTGTGGCACTTAAACTTGCTCCTTTTACAACAGTCCAGAAAGCAGATACAAAGAGCATCCCGTCATTGTCTGCATATCCGATCGTGTTCGTGAGCGGCTCTCTTTCCCCTGATGGTGTAAAGAGCATTTCCGAGCATGTAACAGGTGGAAGAAATGCGGTGATAATAGCATCTCCTGAACTTGGGAATATGGACATGCTGCCTGTGGAACTGGGGGAGATTTCAAATGAGACCTCTCTTAATGTTGTGCGGGGAAGCAGGATGACAGAGGATATAGGGATCGAGAAGATAAAAGTAAAGAAGCATTTTAAAGCAACTTTGAAAAGAGGGGCAGTGACTCTTGTGGAAGCAGGGGATAAGTCCCCCATGCTTGCTTACTGGAAATACGGGAAAGGGATAGTCATATATTCGGGGCTTGCTGATCCGTCTGGCGATAATATCTTTGATCCATTGAATACGATGGTGTGGAACGATTTTCATGCGCTGCCCGAATATCCTCTTTTCTGGAAACAGATGCTTGAATGGATAACAGGAAGTCTTGACGTTAGTGAATATAACGCAAAGACAGGGCAGTACATCAATCTTCCGGCGCGGGAGACGGTGAAAACTCCGAGCGAGAGCATCACCACTGACATGCTGCTTCTTGATGAGGTCGGGGTTTATGAGTTACCGGATAAGGATGTGGCTGTTAACCTGTACGATGAGAAGGAATCAAACCTTGCAGGCGGCGGTATAACCTCACAGCCATCTGAGAAGAAGGAGATATCTTATAATACTCAGATAGTCCGTGCACCCAGGGATCTTGATATTTATCTTATCATAATAGCAATTTTACTTGTTATCATGGAGCTTTATTACCTGCGCTGGAGGGGCGAGCTATAATGGATTTTCCCCAGTTCGCAAACCCCCTTGTGTTCCTCCTGATCAGCCCTGTTGTGCTTGGAGGGCTGTATGCCGTGAGGAAGGGAGTATCAAAATACCTGATTCTCTCGCGCGTAATCATTCTCTGTCTATTGATAACTGCGCTTGCATCACCTTTTACTATGGGAATGACTACGGTAAAGGATGATGCTCCACGGATCACGGTGCTCACGGACAAGACCATGAGTATGGATATTTTCAATAAAGATACTGGACAGAAAATATACGAAGCTATTAAATCAAAGACTCCGACCACGTTCAGGGAGTTCGCAGGTATGACTTCGCCAGTGGGCGATGAGATAATCAGCGCGTCTGAAAACAACCATATTGTTCTTGTGAGTGATGGGAACACCAATTACGGGAAAGACCTCTCTGATGCCATTACCTTTGTCTCAAAGACCGGAACTCGGGTGTTCGCTGTCAATCAGAAGCTGCTGCACAACGATATGAGCCTGGAGATAGCAGGCGCAAAGAACCTTATCATCGGGAACGAGAACGTGTTCAATATCGTGGTGAGGCAGGCAGGGGACAGCGCGCGTTACAGGCTTGATGTAAAAGTTGATAATGATCCTGTGAATCTGCCGGATGAGAGCAAGAACATTGACCAGAAAGAACGAACAAAAACCATCCCATTTTCATATACCTTTAAGAAGCTGGGAACGCACAGTATAGAGGCAACCATAACGCCTGAGGGTGAGGACTGGTTCCCGATAAATAATAAGTTCTATAAATCGGTGTTCGTGGTGCCAAAGCCAAAGGTGCTTGCGATAACAGACGATACAGGCTCGTCCCTTTATCAAATAATTGATAGCCTGTATGCTGTTGACCGCGCAGGCTCCATTCCGGATGACCTCACTAAATACAGAACAGTGATAATAGACAACAAGGGCGCGGGGATGCTGGGGAGTGATTCTATCAAGAATTATGTGGGGGGAGGCGGCGGGCTTGTGGTCGTGGGCGGAGATGCCTCGTATGATAAAGGGAATTACAACAATTCGCCTGTGGAAGCCATGCTGCCCATAATATCGCGGGCGGCTGAGTACAGGGGAGGGAGAAACCTCGTTATCGTAATGGATGCTTCGGGGAGCACTTCTGGTGAGGACCCAACAACAAAACTTTCGTTTATCGGTCTTATCGACGCGAACGCCCTGAATATAGTGTATAATGTAGCACGCGACAGTGCAGTTGGTATCGTGGCATTCGGAGGCGTCACGGTAAAGACAGATATGCTCTCTATGGGAAGCGATGCCAACAGGGCTGAACTGGATAAGTTCATCAGGGAAATTGGTCCGAAAGGGGGGGATAATCCTACAGACCTTGAAAACGGCCTCCGTGGAGCGGAAAAAATGTTAAATTCTGTCACGGGAACTAAAGAGATAATAGTATTCTCAGATGGTATGATGCCACCAGAAGGCGTTGAAGCAATAAAAAAAACTGCTATTGATTTGAAAAACAATAATATAAGGATGCAGTTTGTTCAGATCCGCTTAGCCTATGAAACTGAGAAAACCCCTAACAGATTATATAATGAAATTGCAATTGCAGCAGGAGAACCAACAGCAGTGGTCCTTAATCCAGATGAACGGGCAAGCACTTTGATCATTGAAGAGCCAGGGGCAACCCCGGAACCAATACCGGAACCAACACCTGAAACAATCTATGAATATCCCCTCGCAGCCATCGACACCAACCACTTCATCACAAAATACGTTAACATCACAGCCTCAGTAACAGGATACAACGACGTCACACCAAAGCTAGGCTCAGACCGCCTCGTAGCAACAACAAAGGGAAAGCCTATCATCACGACATGGGGTTTCGGGCTGGGAAGGGTGGCTGCATTCACTACTGACAACGGCGCAGGCAACACTATGTGGGCTTCTGCGGTCTATAGCGGAGAGAACTCCCGCCTGATATCAGGTATGATAAACTGGGCAATCGGCGACCCGCGCGGAAAGGAAGGCGTGGTTGTGCAGGCTGAGGACATATGGGGCGGGACTCCGGGCAGGGTCATTGTAACATCGAACACGGTGCCGCAGGTGCAGCTTGACAAGAAAGATATTGCTCTGTCAAGCACAGGACCAACGACCTATGAGACCACGATAAATCCGGATAAAGAGGGTTTCCACGACCTCTCAGGATATGGAATAGCTGTGAACTACCCGATCGAGTACAGGGAGGTCGGGTTCAACGATAAGCTCAAGACCATCATCGAATCCAACGGCGGGCGCGTATATGATGAGGACGGGGTGGAAGGTCTGCTGTTCATGGATATAAAAGAGAAGGCTACCAGGACTGTGGAGGCGCCGCAGAGTGAGAAGGAGCCTTTCCTGCTGGCTGCTCTGATACTTTTCCTGGCAGAAGTGATAATCAGGAGGATGAAGGATTACAGGAAGGATAGACCGAAGATAGAGGATAACCTGCCGAGAGCTGAACCTGTGGAGGCGGCGGCTGAAGTCGCTGAATGAGCACTGAATAACGCTGATTGATGGTATCTGCGGTTATCTGCGGTTTATTGATTTTAAATACTTTTTTGCATCCAGTTGAAAATTCCTTGCGTTCTCAAAAAGGCTGTTAATGAACTCTGCCTGCTGTTTGCTCCATACCTCATTTGGTACGGATTTTACCCACTGGCTGTAAAAATGCACAAATTTCAATCTTTCCGCCAGATTTTGTTTTTTATCAAACATCGATCCCATAATCCGCACCTTTCACCTTCAAAATGCTCATATATTGCTTCAGTTTGATTATATCGAGATACTTTGAGAAGATATCATATAAATACACAGCATCCTCTATATCCTTGTCACTTCCAAGGTAAAGTTTAAAGGCTATTTGAAGTTCCAGAGGCGATATATTGATGATATGCTTTCCTGTTTTAACTACCATATGCTCTCTCAGGGAAATTCTATCAAGGTCGCTTTTCACAAATTTGAGTTCTATGTTTGGAATAACTGTCTCCTTTACCGCGATGCGTACCGCAAGTCCGTCCTGAAGCATACCATAGAGTTCTCCTGGATTATCTGCATTTAAGAACCAGTATTGTTTTCCGATAAGTTCTCTGTTAAGTTTGATGAAAGTCTCCATGTCGATTTTCTTTATCAATATGTCAATATCTTCAGTTCCACGGGACCTTCCGAAAATGATCGAAACATAACCGCTGACAACAACATAGTCTGCATATTTAGTAAGGATATCGACAAAATCGATTACAAAAAGGTCGAGTTTTGATAGCACCTTATTTTTTAAAGATATATTTTTACCATTATATTCAAAATCCATATCGGTCAGCCAGTTATTTATATTAACGTATATACTGAAGGTTCTGCGACAATATATATGTAACTTAAACGATAAAAGCCCTTCAAAAAAAAACTACCTAAAAATAAGAAAAACTAGTTAAAAGCTTCCGCTCTTAACTCGTCAGCACGATCTCTATACTGATATCCTTGGGCACCTGAATGCGCATTAACTGGCGCAGAGCCCTTTCATCAGCATCAAGGTCGATAAGCCTTTTATGAACGCGCATCTCCCAGTGATCCCATGTCGAGCTACCCTCGCCGTCAGGAGATTTCCTGGTCGGCACTACCAGCCTTTTTGTAGGAAGTGGTACCGGACCTGAGATGCTAACACCTGTCTTTGAAGCGATATCTTTGACCTGGGAACAAATCCCGTCAAGAGTAGAGGGACTTGTCCCTGATAAACGTATCCTTGCTTTTTGAGCCATAAAAACACCGTTTTAAAAAAGGTAAGGGATTATATACGCGGTTTGATGTCCTGGACCATGCCTGCTGCAATGGTCATACCCATATCCCGGATCGCAAAGCGACCAAGCTGGGGGATCTCTTTTACCTTTTCGATACACAGTGGTTTCATAGGCTTGATAGTGACGATAGCTGCATCGCCAGCTTTTATGAAATCCGGGTTCTCAGCAGCGACCTGACCTGACTTGGGGTCAAGCTTCTTGAGTATTGCGGTTATCATGCCTGCGACCTGCGCCGTGTGACAGTGGATCACAGGTGTATATCCTGCCGCGATAGCTGACGGATGCTGCAGCACAACGATCTGCGCTGTGAACTCTTCAGCAACGCATGGCGGTTTGTCCGTATGCCCGCACACGTCACCACGCCTGATATCCTTCTTCTCAACGCCTCTCACGTTCCAGCCGATATTGTCGCCAGGAACAGCCTCTTTGACTTCCTGGTGGTGCATCTCGATGGATTTGACTTCACCGACTGCCTTTGCGGGCATGAATATGATCTTGTCGCCTGGCTTCATCTTACCTGTCTCGACGCGCCCTACTGGAACAGTGCCGATACCTGAGATGGTGTATGAGTCCTGCACAGGGATGCGCAACGGTAAAGTGACTGGTTTCTCGGGTACTTTCAGCGTGTCCAGCGCAGCCAGCAATGTTGGTCCAGTGTACCATTTGGTGTTCTCGCTTGGTTTTGCGAGGTTGTCTCCCTTGAATGCCGATGTAGGAATGAAGTTCATTTCGTCAGGTTTGTAGCCTACCATCTTGAGAAGAGTCCCAAGTTCAGCTTTTACTGCATCATATCTTGCCTTATCATAGTTGACTTCATCCATCTTGTTGACTGAAATGATTAACTGGTTAATACCCAGGGTCCTTGAAAGAAATACATGTTCCTTTGTCTGTGACTGGACACCCTCTTTGGCTGCGCATACAAGAATTGCTGCATCAGCCTGCGAGGCGCCAGTGATCATGTTCTTTACGAAGTCCCTGTGTCCAGGGCAGTCCACGATCGTGAAATAATATTTTGCGGTATCGAATCTCTGATGCGCGACATCGATGGTGATACCTCTGTCC
>JAJRAP010000051.1 GCA_028679855.1 Candidatus Methanoperedens sp. | reverse complement strand
TATGTAGGATTACTTAATTTTTTTGGTCGGTCTAATTATATTTTAGATTCCCACTTGATATTGAGCAATTACCACATTTCCATTGATTTTTGAAGTAACATTTACTTTTATTGTAGCAGGCTCACCTATTTTCATACTAAAACCTTCAACTGTCGCATTTTTTTCATTGAACCATGCTTGAACGATGCCGTAGTCGTTTTCTGCCGCTGATGCTACCTGTGAATTTAATAACAGTGCTATGAATACAAAAATTATCAATTTTAAGTTCATATTTTCTTCAATCCTCTTGATTCTTCCATATATCCAAGTGGTGTTAAGTATCCTCCTTCTTTATCACCAACACCCAATTTACCTGGCGGTACTGCAATAAAATTGCCGGTCATGAAGCTGAATTTGATGGGCAGATTTTTTCCAATACGAGTTTTGGTTAGTGTATCTTCTACAATATCATCTTCTCTCACATACACCTGCGCCTCATGTCCGAAAATCGGATTCGGATGCGTTTCATCATCTGCATCAAACACTTCGAATTTCACGAACTCACCCTCCACATATATCTCCCACGCGCCAAAAGTCACAACCCATGGGTCAAGTGTAGGAAGCACCGGTATACCATGAAATGAAGACGCCTGCAACGGATTCGTAGGATTCGCATTCCTCAGTTTCAGTGTATACAGCTTCTCAACCCCATAAGGTATATCAGGATCAAGGTAATCCGGCTCCTGATCCACCCCCAGCGTCACGCTCTCGTTCCACGCCTCAAGAACCTCATCAGGATACACATTCCCTTCATCGTCAGTGTGATACGCTCTCATGGTCAGTCCTAATGGCAGATACATCCCTTTCGATAAAAGCTTTGCTCCATCCCTGTTCGCCTGCATCACTCCATCAGGCTCAGAAAAATTCTTCTTTATCTCAGAATTGATAATATCGCTCCCGCCTGTGAACTTATCGTATATCCTGTACTTCACTTCATCCACATACCACTCACGCACAAGCGAAATAAGCTTCGAGCTTGTGGAAGAATACAGCACGCCATTAAAATACCTCTCCTTATCCACATACCGCGATTCGTTCCGTGCGATCTTCATTATCAGGTCATCCCGCGCCGCAACGAGCAGATCGGACGGAACAGGGAACCTGGTATAATTGATATCAGGGTCAAGATGCACATCATTGCTGATAGCATCCGTTATCTCATCCACAGCGTCCTTTGCCTCTCCGGGCAGCCATCCGGGGGATGCGATATTATCTGGCGGAGGAGAATTTGAAGAATACATCCGTGCATCAGTATCCCCTGCAAGACCCTGGTTCTTGAGATTACTGACCTTATTTGCGTCAAACACATCGCTCTTATACCGCACATAAGCCTCTTCAAGCTGCGGATCAGTATGCGCCGCCCTGAAAGCCACGTCCTGCTCTTCATAAGGTTTAACAACATCATTCTTCGATGACAGCGCGCCGCCCCTGTAATTCATCTGGATGCTGGTGCGGCAGTTCTCCTGCGCTTTAAGCGTTATTGTCACCCTATCCTCTCTTGTATCTGTGGTTGTCATCTCGTTATATTCAGTGCGGCTGCATGTGGTGGTATATTCTATGGTGCATGTGGAAGGTTTCCCATCACTACCAGAGCAGGGTACAGTTTTGGTTTTTGTGCACTCATAATAAACAGTGTAATAATGCCTCCACACATGCGACCTTGTCCAGGTCACATCCCATATCTCACCGTACAGGACGCCAGGCACGTTATTCTCGCGCGGCACTGTTCCGACAAGGCTCATGCTGTCTGGTTCTCCCCATCCTTCCACGCTATGGCTGGACTCATACCCATCGTGCCGCCCTTCGGTCTGTGATATCTGCCTTGCAACACCGGTAGCAAGCCCTGTGCTATACACCTGCGGCAGCACTTCCCGTATCTTCTGCGCCGCAAAAGAGTCCACCGAACCGCTATTCAGGTAATCTGTTATGGGTGTGGCGTTGAGATCGAACTGCCTTGCCCTGTTATAATCCTCCTCTGCGCCAGTCGGGTCTCCTGTGGAGTTAAAAGCGTCTTGCTGGGGGTCAATTTTGAGCGAGCCATTTTCAAGAGTGACGTTCCTGTAGTCCATGCTTTTGCCAGATAGCACAAAAGCTGTCTGCTTCGAATATTCCAGAATGCTCATGGGGTCAACTGAATTGAAAACATAACCCTGGTCAAGCAACAGCGCCCCGTTCAGCATGAGAGATAGGTGTGTGTTGTTGATTATATTGTCAGGTGCACCGCGGTAATATTGCATGTATCCCCGCGCCCAGGTGTACGCCATCGATAATGCAGTGGTCTCGACCATGACGGCGTTTGAGCCGTTCAGTCTCATGCTGTACTCATCTGTGAGGTCTTTAAGCAGTGGATACCGCGCCGTGATAAGGGTCTCGATCGTGATATTGCTGCCTGTGAGTTCAGTCTTTCCGGCAAGGTCGGTAAGGTGTATCTTTAAGGGCACCGAGACCTTCCAGTACGTTTCGTAGCCATTCTCCCCAGGAAGCATGACTGGCGGGACAAGCGACCTGTTGAGTTTCATCCGGATGGGCTGGATGACTATTGCATCCCGGGAGTCGATGGGTTCTACGTTCACTGAATAGCCCTGGTATGCATAGGTGTCATACCTGTAATTGGATTCAATATACTGGTTGAGGGTATGGCGAATCATTGCTCTTGCCCAGTTCCTGTTTGTTTCGTCGGGACTATCTGTGTAATAAGCGCTGCCATTGTCTGGTTTGATGAGCGGTGTCTCACCGAGCTGCTTGAGAGCGTCCATTCCCGCATAATTAATGGCGCGGGCAAGATCGGCTTTCGCATACAGGAGAGCGGTGTCTGCTGCCTGGACTTCACCGCGGGATGAGATGGCTTTTGCCATATTGACATCCATGCGGACGAGGTTGATAGAGGCGATCACGCTAACAAG
>JAJRAP010000050.1 GCA_028679855.1 Candidatus Methanoperedens sp. | reverse complement strand
TAAAGATCTTTTATGCCATATTCTCCGTTAAGATATGCGGAACAGGGAAGGACACGTTTTTCATTAAGGAGGATTGATTTTATCATGTGAGACGATGCCGCAGCAGGAGCGTAATACGCACTCCCTGATTTGAGCAGGGCAACTATTTCTGCCCCACCTTTTCTTGTCCTCTCAATTAATGCATCAGTTTTCTTTTTTGTGAAAAGGTTTGTTATTGGTATCCCCTTGATAGCGGTAAAACTTGAAAGAGGAACCATATCATCACCATGTCCTCCGAGTACAAGTGCTTCAACATCTTGTGGTGACACATTGAATTCCCATGAAAGAAATGCGGTCAGTCTCGCGGAATCAAGTATTCCACCCATACCCATAACACGCTTGCAGGAAAACCCTGTTGTCTTCCATGCAAGATATGTCATCACATCCATTGGATTTGTTACAACAATAATGATTGCATTTGGAGAAAATAGTGAAATTTCACTACAAGTATTTTTGATTACTTCAGCATTGGCATGAAGAAGATCATCTCTTGACATTCCTGGTTTTCTGGGAAACCCTGCGGTAATCACGACAATGTCAGAGTTTGCAGTATCCGCAAAATCGTTTGTTCCTTTGATGAACGATGATGAATTCCAGAGAGGACATGCTTCTGCAAGATCGAGGGCTTTTCCCTGTGGTATTCCTTCTACGATATCAAAGAGGACAACATCGGCAATTCCTGATTGAAGAATGAGAAGTGCGGTTGTAGCACCAACATTACCGGCACCTATTATTGATACCTTTTTTCTCATTACCGTCTCATTATAAAAGAAAAAGAAAAGCAATGGCAAGATACAATGCGAAGGAGAATCTTTCCTTAAAAGGTTTCTTCCGATGTCTCTTCTGGCAGCTGTTCAAGTTTTACCTTTGCGATTCTTTGACCTACCATTTCAATGATTTTCAATCTCTTATTTTCAATCTCAACTGTATCGCCTGTCTGTGGTATTTTCTGAAGGAATGTGACAATAAAACCACCAAGCGTTTCATATTCAGGTGATTCCGGGATCTCTATAGAGTAATCTTCACCAAGATCCCTGATACTTATTGAGGCATCTATGATTGTTGAACCATCACCAAGTTGAATAACAGGGCTTTCCGTATCATATTCGTCTCTGATTTCGCCGACAATCTCTTCAATGAGATCCTCCAATGTCACAAGCCCTGAAACCGCTCCATATTCATCTATTGCGATTGCCATGTGAACCCTTTTTTTCTGCATTTCTCTCAAAAGAATACTTATCTTCATCGTTTCAGGTGTGTATATTGGAGGCTTGATAATTTTGCGTATATCAACTTTACCTGTACTGGAAAGAATATTAAAAAAGTCTTTGGCATAGAGAAAACCTCTGATATCATTTATGTCTTTCCCAATGACAGGATAACGGGAAAATTTCTCCTCGGATATGATTGATTTCACCTCATCTACAGACTTATTGATTCCTACAGTAACCATTTGAGGAGATGGAATCATTACTTCCTTCACAAAAGTATCGGTAAATTCGAACACGCTGTGAATAAGCTTCTTTTCTTCTGATTCAAAGACTCCCTGTTCCCTGCCTTCTTCTAAAAGCAGTTTTACTTCTTCCTCAGAAACGTACTCCCTTTGAGTAAATGCTTTTTTGCCAAACGGCTTTAATAATATATTAGTACTCGTGGTAAGTATGCGAACAAAGACTATAGCAATTTTAGAGAATTTATCAATAATCGGTGCAGTGATCATACCTAAGTTTTCGGGATTTGAAAGCGCAAGCGATTTTGGAATCAGTTCACCAAATATGAGAGAAAAATAAGCAATGATGACGACAACAATGCCTATGGATATTACCTCGCTGGATGCAGAGATAATAGGTATAGGAGCGTCTTTCAATAAGGGTTTGATAACCTTTACTGCAGCAGCACCTCCAACTGCTGATGCGATTGCTCCTGCGAGGGTAACCCCGATTTGAATTGTGGCGAGAAATCTGTCTGGAGTTTCTCTTAATTTATTCAAGACAATGGCGTTTTTGCTGCCTTCTTCCATTAATTGTTTAATGCGTGACCTTCTTGAAGTAACGACTGCAATTTCTGAAGCTGCAAAGAAGCCATTGATTAAAATGAAAATTGATATGAGAAGTATCTCAAGCCACATGTATTTAATTTTTATCAGTCATGGATAATTGTGTATTGTGAAATATACTACCACTCTCTAAAATTATTGGATTTTTTTCAAGGTATCAATGATTGCATCTGCTACCTGTGAAGTGGTTGCGGCAGTAGGGTCGTCAGGATTTGGTTTCATATCATAGGTGACATACCTGCCCTCTGCGATAACTGAGGCAATCGCCTTTTCTAAGCTGTCTGCTGCTTTTGTTTCACCAATATAGTTGAGCATCATAACCCCGGATAGTATCATAGCCATGGGATTTATTTTATTCAAGCCCTTGTATTTTGGTGCACTCCCGTGTGTGGGCTCGAAGACTGCGATGTCATCTCCGATGTTTGCACCTGGTGCAAGACCGAGTCCTCCGATAAGGCCTGCGACGAGATCAGATATGATATCACCATAGAGATTGGGAAGAACAATGACATCATAGAGCCTGGGCTTCTGCACAAGCTGCATACACATATTGTCAACTATCCTGTCTTCAAACCCGATATCTGCATATTCATTTGCAATCTTCCTTGCAGTTTCGAGAAAGAGTCCGTCTGAATACTTCATTATATTTGCCTTATGTACTGCGGTTACCTTTTTCCTTTTGTTTTTTCTCGCATACTCAAATGCGAACCGTACAATCCTCTCTGT
>JAJRAP010000004.1 GCA_028679855.1 Candidatus Methanoperedens sp. | reverse complement strand
TCTGTAATCCCGAGCATCAAGGAAGTTACGCTGATGAACATGAAGACCGCACCGTAGAAATCGAATTTCTGTCCCTTATGAAGTTCATCTTTCCCCAGCGTCTTTAATGCGTACGCTGTCCCGAAAATGCCGACAGGGATATTGATGTAAAAGATGCTTTGCCATCCTGCCCAGTCAATCAGGAACCCACCCACAGCAGGTCCTACCATGGAGCCGACGCTGACCACGGTGCCTATAAGACCAAGCGCACTCCCCCGCTCAGTATGCGGGAAAGCGTTCGTGATTATCGCAGGACCATTCGCCATTATCATGGCTGCTCCAACTCCCTGCACCATCCTGAAGGCGATAAGCTGAAATTCGGAAACTGAGAAACTGCACAGGGCTGAGCCGATCGTGAATATGGCAAGACCTGCGGCAAAGACGGGTTTTTTGCCGTACATATCTGAAAGCCTCCCCAGTGTGAGCAGAAGGGCGGTGATGGTCAGCATGTATGAAAGGATCACCCACACGATAGTGCTTATATCCGTGTTGAAGTATCTGGTGAGCGTGGGTAAAGCGATATTCACGATACTTCCGTCAAGCGTCGCCATGAACACACCGACAGATACGACGAACATAGCGCGCCATTTGTATCCCGGCTCGGTTTGCTCTGGTGTTTCTTGCATTGGAATCCTTGGATGGCAGGATTATGCTTTATATTTAGCTGTGGAAAGATTTTATCATGAAGTGCGTAATATAGTCAAATATGCCTGTTTCAGGAAAAAAGATCAACTTTTTTATCACTTCAAATTATTTCCCATCGATTTCCGTTACTGGAATTGAATGTTCTCTCATGTGCCAGCACTGCAAAGGGAAATTGCTTGAATCGCTCATTCCTGCGATAACCTGTGATGAACTTGTGAAGAAGGCTCTGCTCCTGCATAAAAAGGGAGCCAAAGGCATACTTCTTACAGGGGGCTGCGATGAACGTGGGCGGGTGCCAGTTTGCGATATTGTTCCTGCCATTCAGGAAATCAAAGAGAAAACAGGGATGCTGCTTATCGCGCATACAGGTTTTATATCCCGTGAAGATGCTTCTACGCTAAGAGTATCAGGACTCGACGGGATAGGTTTTGATGTGATAGGGGATATGGGAACGGCAAAGGAAGTATATGGTCTTTCGGTTTCTGAAATGGATTATGTTGAGAGCCTTCGCGCAATAAGGGATTCAGGCATCATGATATTCCCCCATGTATGTGTGGGACTGCATTTCGGAAAATTGAGAGGTGAAATCCGCGCGCTTGAGATGATACGTGAGGTAAAGCCAGCCGCGGTGATCATAACAGGTCTAATGCCCGTGTCAGGCACGCCGATGGCTCATATAAAACCCAGGCTTTCTGATTTTGAAAAGATCATAACGAAAGCAGTGGAAATGTTTCCTGGAGCCCCCGTCGTGCTGGGCTGTGCCCATTCAAGCGGGAAGGACAGGGAGAAGATCGAGATGATCGCCATGAAATGCGGGGTGAGGGGGATAGCGGCGCCGACGGTTAGTACTGCGAGGTTTGCAAGGGAGAACGGATTTGAGATTAATTATTACGGCATGTGCTGCGGGCTTGTTCCGAGGGAAAGCACCAGGATCGAGATCCCCTGATAGAAATACTTTCACTTCGCAGGGGTCATTTAGTTAGTTGTTGATTTATTTAAGTCATTATGTTCAGGTCTTTAAGATTGTGCCTGGATCTTACCTTGCGGGCTTCTTCCATCATCAGATTGACTAATGGTCTTAACTCATCGGGCACAGATGCTTCACTCACCTCCACGGTATGTTTTTGCCTCTCTAATTCCACTGTCAGTCTGTACTGAAAATAATCAGCACCTTTTTCGGGTGCTGGCAGAACCTCTGGCAGATCAAAAAAATTGGAAACATCAACCATCTTTTCAAGATGACTTGCATCCTCTTGAGGCATCAACTCAGTATCTAACATGGCAGTTATACGTATACCAGCAAAACCGCCTGTGCGCTCAAAGTTGATCTTCATTTCTGGCTGGTATCCTATTATTTTCTTCTTCCCTTTGTTGATGTCGATACTGATATACCAACCCCATTCCATCCGTTCTTAACTGCCTGCTGCTCCGTACTGCCATTTCCATAAAGTTCAGCAGCTACCTGATATGTCATGTTCGCTGCATCCTGAAATTGCGCCCTGCTACTGAGTCTCTCTCTTAAAACAATATACCATATCATACCTGCTTTCTCCCATGCATACCCTCCAATTTCTGTCGCTACCAGGTAGAATGCATGGTTTGGTATGCCTGAATTAATGTGCACACCGCCATTGTCGTAACTAACTTTCGCGTAATCTCTCATATGGGCTGGCTGTGGATCCTTACCAATTACCGGGTCATTATAAGCTGTTCCAGGCGCCTTCATTGAACGGAGAGCCTCGCCATTGACATTTGATGTAAAGAGACCTTCCCCTATCAACCAATCAGCTTCGTTAGCCTGTTGATTAAGTGCGCGCTGCTTGACCATGGTGCCGAAAACGTCTGAAAAAGATTCATTCAATGCACCGGGTTGATCTCTGTATGTGAGGTTTGCTTCGTACTGAGTGATCCCATGCGTTAATTCATGACCTATGACATCGATAGCTATTGTAAAGCGGTTAAAGAGGTCTCCATCACCATCCCCATAGACCATCTGGTTTCCATTCCAGAATGCGTTATCGTAATTCATGCCATAATGCACTGTTGAGTCCAATCGCATCCCTCTATCATCAATGGAGTTTCGTTCATATATTTCATAGAAGAGGTCATATGTTGCTCCAGCGCCGTCATAAGCCTCATCCACAGCAATATCCCCAGTTGAAGCCGCCCCTTCGCTGCGCACCTGAACACCGGGAAGATTTGTTCCATTCTTTACATCATAAATTGTACGCTGCCTTTCACCAGTTGGAACAACAGCCGCCTGCAATCCACCAATAGCCTCCCTCTGCCCCCTGAATCTTTCTGACATTGCCAGAGTTTCCAAGGCAATTGCTTTTTGTTTTGGTTTGCCTTTCTTAGCGATCTCCATCAATATATGCGGCGGAACAATACATTGAATATGATTGATCTGCGTTGTATTTTCCAATTTTTTCTTATTTATTTCTCTTAAAATACTACTATATTTTTCGATAATACTTACCATAGTTTTCAAGCCCCTATAATAAAATCAGACTATTATCTCCAGTATATATAAGTTAGTGTAATATTATCTAGATAGGTATATAAAACCAATTGCATGTCTGGAATTCTCGGTTTTTTTTATTGATAATTAATTTATAATTCATAACTCTCCGCACTTTCTGAAGGAGGAAACCCTCTATTAATAAAATTATCGTTCCAGTACCTCTCCCAATCTTCCTTTTCACCAATTTGGAAGCTCTGTCGGCTTGGGTCAATCGAAATCCATTCGTAATACGCCTGTTTTGTGGGTAGACAAACTTCTGCCCAAACATGTGCCCACCCTTCACTTTTGGTCATAGAAGTTTTGAATCTTACCCGAAACCCCACTGCTCTTAAAAGCGTGCATAATAATACGACCTTATCGACACACCCTCCATAAATCTCACCTGACAAAAGCATTGTCGAAGGGTATTGAATCATTTGTTCCCCAACGTCATCAGCCACGAAAACCCTATGACGTTTCCATGATACCTCATCAACCATAGCTTGAACAATTTGTCTTTCTTTCGCATAATCTGCATGTGAAATCCCTTTCGTTTCATACAATTTTGGTATATCTGGTAACCTAACATTTTTTCCCATTCTTTTCAGGGAATTCTTTGCCATACGTTGTGCTATATCTATAATGAAAGCTTCATTGCTTGAGTCACGGATCATCACCCCCATCTCTTGAGTTAGGTCACTTATCCGTACGTTTTTAGCCGGCCTTAATAATC
>JAJRAP010000049.1 GCA_028679855.1 Candidatus Methanoperedens sp. | reverse complement strand
GATAACCGCCGAGGGAATTATGCATAAGACCAGGAACAAGGTCGTCTGAACTTTTTACATTCTTGTAGTACTCAAGTCCCTGAACCAGTGATGACGCACAATTACCTGCGCCTGCGATTGCTATTCGAATGCATGCCATTTTAATACCTTTTCATTCATGAAGGTTATTTGATTTAAAAGTTGTTATTTCAATGTTCCCCTGACAAACTCGATTCTCTGAAAGACCGTAATGAAAGAAAGGACTATCACCAGGAGAACTGCCCAGTTGACCATGTTCAGGAACGCACCAAGGATCAGTATCACCATCCTGACCGCTCTTTCTCCAATACCCACTGAAGCGGCGGCCCCGGCAGCCTCTGCACGTGCCCTCGTGTAGCTTACCATTAAAGAGCCCACTATTGCCAGTGATCCAGGAAACCAGTCAGGAAAAGGGGGAAATGAGGTCAGCCCTCCAAACATCGCTCCGATCAAGACTGCAGCGTCAGCAAACCTGTCGCAGACCGAATCAAGAAAACCCCCAAAGCGGGTGGTCCTGCCGTTTTCGCGAGCAACCGCCCCGTCGAGAACATCAAAGAGACCGCTTAGCAGCAGAAGAGATCCTGCCGCAAGAACTTCACCGATCGCAAAAAATATCGCTGCCACAATACTTATTAAAAGACCCAGAACAGTGAGCGTGTTAGGGTTCACTCCCACGATCTTTTTTGCAAAAGGTGAAAGTGCATCCCTTACAACTATTTTTATCCTGTCGAGCATTGGTTTTCTATTACCTTGTGAGATAATTAATATACGAATATGCACATCAATGCAATAAATATTTCTGATACCATGGACAAGATCGATATAGGATTGTTAAAATCCACCCAGAACGGGATCCCTATAACTTCCGAACCGTTCAAACAAATAGCAATGAAGCTTGGAATATCAGAAGATGAGGTCCTGGGCAGGCTTGCCTCAATGATAAAAGGTGGTGTTATCCGGCGCTTTGGTGCGTCTATCGGGCACAGGGCTATTGGAATAACAGCAAATGCCATGTGCACATGGAACGTTCCTGATGAAAAAGTTGAAGAGGTCGGAGCTCTCATGGCAGGTTTTGCCGAAGTTACGCACTGCTACGAACGCCCGCGCTACCCGGGCTGGAAATATAACCTCTTTACCATGATACACGCTTATTCACGCGACGAATGCGAAAAGGTTGCAAAGGAGATCTCTATTGCAACGGGTATAGGGGATTACAGCATTCTGTTCAGCGAAAAGGAGTTCAAAAAGACCGGTGTAAGGTTATGAAGAAATTTCTTCCCCTGATGCTTGACCTGGCAGGAAAAGAAGTGGTGATATTTGGCGCAGGAGCAGTTGGGGAAAGGAAAGCCTCGCTGTTTTCGGGATTTGCAGATATTACTGTTATCAGCAGGGATTTCACTCCTGCACTTGAGAAGCTTTTTGAAGAGAGGAAAATAAAGATTATAAAAGTTAAAGACCTCACTGATAATGAGATCAGCGAACACGTGAAAAACGCCTTTATTGTGATCCCGGCCACAAACGACACGCTTTTCAACGAAAATATCGCTTTAATTGCAGAAAAGAGCGGAAAACTCGTGAATCGTGTTGATGATATGGGAGATATCATTGTACCGTCTGCAATAAGAAGGGGAGATATCGTTATCGGGATATCTACTCTGGGAAATAGCCCGGCGCTTTCAAAATATATCAGGAAAAAGCTTGAGGAAATCATTACACCAGAGTTCGAGCAAATGGCAAGGTTACAGAAAGAAATGAGAGAGATACTGAAATCGCAGGTAATAGACCAGAAAATGCGCAGTAAAATACTCTGGAATATCATTAATGATGATGATGTTTGGGAGGCGCTTGGAGAGTCATATAAAAAAGCATTTAAAGTAGCTTCAGAACATAAAGAAAAGATAGGAAAACCTTATGACTGAAATATCCAGCATGCTTATCACGCATACCAAGGCAAGCATCGAAGAGATGGAGGGCGCCTGGCACGGCGGGATCGACCAGCTTCTTGTGCGCCTGAAGTCGCACGAACTTGTTGAAGAATGTGCAGTTCTAAAAACGTGCAATCGCGTTGAAGTTTATGTTGTCTCACCCAAAGGCAGCAAAGTGCTTTTTGATTTCGCAAAACACATGAAAGTGTCATCAAGGATAATAGATTTTCAAGACCATGAAGAGTCGTTGCGCCACCTATTGCGGCTTTCCAGCGGTCTTGAATCCATGATCGTAGGGGAAGACCAGATACTCGGTCAGGTCAAGGAACTTTATGCGCTTGCAAAGAAAGCCAACACAACTGGAAAGATACTAGATACAGCTTTCAATAAAGCCATACAGGTAGGAAAGCGCATCAGGAGTGAAACGGGTATCAATAAAGGCTCTGTCTCTATCGGTTCTGCTGCAGTGGAACTGGCAGAAGAAACTCTTGGAGGATTAAATAAAAAGACGGTAATGGTAATAGGTGCAGGCGAGATGGGCACACTTGTTGCAAAAGCCCTTGCCAATAAGAACATTAAAGTGATTTATGTTG
>JAJRAP010000048.1 GCA_028679855.1 Candidatus Methanoperedens sp. | reverse complement strand
GTCGTCCAGTGGCAGGACGGCAGACTCTGGATCTGCTTACAGGGGTTCGAATCCTCTCTCCCCAGCCATCAGCGGTCCCATCGTCTAGAGGCCTAGGACATGGCCCTCTCAAGGCTAAAGCACGGGTTCGAATCCCGTTGGGACCGCCAATAAATCAAGGGTTTACAGAAAATATTTCTTGTTTATCAAAAAAACTGGGGCTTTAAATAATTCTATTTCAGCCACTTCTATATATCCATCATGATAGCAGAAATCTTCGTCCTGTCATCAATAAGTAAATAGTATCCTTAATCAGCGGTTAGCCGCCTGCTTTTTTTCAGATACCTTGCAACTGCATATAGCAAGGTAACAAAAAAAGATAATAAGGATAAAATCAAAATTACGGTTTTATTAACCTCGTGGCCATATCGTAAATACTGATTTTTTAGAATGAGCAAGATCATGCATATTATCCACATGTATGTCGTCCCATATTCTTTAACGATAAGCCGCCGCCAGTGAAAAGTCATACTCCCAATGGTTTCTCTTATCCCTGACAGATTAGGCATAAATCTATTCACATTCCTGCAATATTCAATGTATTCTTCTCCAAACTTACCGGTTAGATAATTTTCTTCAGCCACTATAATCGCCATGTACATGAATATGAAAAGTGGAATACCGATGTAATAAAAAAGAATTGAATTTGCAAAAATTCCAAGTCCTGTAACAATCAGGATATTTCCAAGATATAGCGGATTTCTGCAGTGAGCAAACATTCCAGTCTTAACCAATGTTTCGGCATAGACTTTTCTTTTTCTGCCGCCGCGAATAATATAAACAAGTCCGATGGTCAATGCCCTGATGGTCTGTCCAGTCAATGCTACGGCCAATCCTATCGGATACCCCCATTTTTCGAAATGTTCCCAGTCAAAGGCAGGCATTGTGCGGAACAGCAGAAGGGCAAAAAATATGGGGAAAATAACGTTTCTGTATTTGAAAATAATATTACCAAGTTTATCCATTCGCTATTTTATGGCTAATAGACCGCAAAAATTATACCATTTAAAAAAAACATCACAATACCTGAACCCTTGCTTAAGCAACAGTTCCCTGTTTTCAAGCAGTTTATAGGGTATGAGCACATTTTCGAGTGCTTCCCTCTTTTGCGCAATTTCTAAATCACTGTAGCCGTTTCTTTTTTTCATGTCATAATAGTACTTGATAAACATTCTATTAATAAGTGAATCTTCACCCAGTATTTTTTCAAAAACAATCAGACATCCGTTGTCATTTAAACCCCTTAAGATGCTTCCTATTAATTTATCTCTGTATAATGGTCGAATGAATTGAAGTGTAAGCAGCATGATGACAACTGAAGCATTCTCTACATGTACTCCCTTATTCAGGTCGGCACAGATAAGTTCATATTGTCCCGTAAAATGATCCTCGGATAGTTTTTTTCTGCATCTCGCAAGCATATCTTCAGAATAGTCTATCCCAATAAATTTAACTTTGCTTCCGATATTTCGGTTCAGATTCAGCAAAGTTGTGCCTGTTGAGCATCCTAAATCGTATATGTTAGATCCGTCTGCAGCAAAATCATTCACCATTTCTACTATCATCCTCTGTATCTCTTGATAGAAGGGGACGGAACGGTTAAGCATGTCGTCAAATACAGCGGCAACGTTCTCTCCAAAATTGAAATCGCCTATAAAATCAGATCTATCCCTGAATATTTCATCTTTTTCCATCCGGGTCATCCCCTCCATTCTCCGGAAACTTACAGTTAAAAATTATCAGATGCACGATACATGATGTCCGATATTTTTTATCCTCCTGCATCTTGCATCCTGAATCCGGCATTATTCGAGAAATTCCGAGAGAAACATTGCGTGGAATAATGTGGCTGTTGCAAAGAGAGGCCTGCAAGTTTGACAATGTAAAAAATGCATTGTCAATATCTTTTTTTTGAAAAAATCATTATGTGCATCTTCCAAATGATTTATTATCATTGAACGCTTCTGCCGAATTACTTCTTCTGCGAGATCCATCTGAATGCGATAAATATTATTCCGATATTCTAATACATTAGCGTTAATAAATCTATAATATTTAAATTTAATGAATTCATCATAGCGACTTTTAACGCTACCATCCGGGTCTAAACACAAAATGTTAATAATTTTTAAGTGTGACGATTTTAGGACCGCAGACTTTAGAAGATATTTCACATAGGAATCTGCAGTCTGCATGTTCATCCACGTCTGGGCCGACGTGCCAAAAACAACTTCAAGCCTGAGCGCCATTTCAGGCGTAATGCTCCATGTGCATTGACGATCTTGGATATCGTTTACGAGTTACGCCAAGACGCATAGCAGCCTGGGTAAGCGTCAGGCCCAAAGGTTCGAGCCACAGCTCCTTCAAAACTTTCCCCGGATGAGCTGGATTATGCATGCTCATAGCAATACCTCCTTAATGGTAATCTTCATAGTTGACCACTTTGCGCGCGAACGACAATATCACGTTCAAATGTAACCGATACGGTTACGCTTTGTCGAGTCTGAAAAGTCGAATATCGAGACGGCGACCGAGTAATATCTTTTCGGTGTATTGAACACAAAAGATGACCCCGCGCTTTTTTCATGATACACTTTAAACAGGTTTTGGCGAGTTAATATGGGAGGTATGACATGGCCGAGATAAAATGGGAAAGGGATTTCGAGACCGCCATAGCGAGGGCGAAGAAAGAAGACAAGCCGGTTTTCCATGACTTCTGGTTCGACGGGTGAGCCGGATGCGCTGCAATGAATGCGGGTCCGTATTCAGACGAGAAGGTTCAGACGTTCATTGAGGAGGAGTACATCCCCCTAAAGAGCCAGTGTTTCTGGAAGGAGCGGACGGAACTTATGAAACAGTTCGATATCACCTGGACTCCCACGTTCCTCATTCAGGACTCCGGGGGCAGGGTACACAGGAAGCTTGTCGGATACATTCCTGTTGATGACTTCCTTGCGCAGTTAAAATTCGGCAAAGGCATGGTCTTTTTCGAGAAGGAACGTCATGAGGAGGCGATAAAGTGGTTCAGGAAGGTCATTGAGGAGCATCCCGGCGCAGGAGTGGTTCCCGAAGCGATCTTCTTCCTTGGCGTCGCTGAATATAAGAAGACTCACGAGGCAAGTGCGCTTCGCCGGGTATACGACACACTTTCAGAAAAATATCCTCAGAGCGAATGGGCGCGCCGGGCTCATGCATACTCAACGATACCGAAGTAAGCGGGAAATATCTTATTAACACGAATAAGGCAGACATTGTTCAAAAATTTATTTAACTCGATAAATTATCGATTATTTCTATTTGTTCTATTGATAAAAATATT
>JAJRAP010000047.1 GCA_028679855.1 Candidatus Methanoperedens sp. | reverse complement strand
TTGATTGGAGTGATAATAAATGTCCCAGATAAGTTTATCTGAAAATTCTAATAGTGATGAAATACTTCCTGTTGCGAAAATGGTACATGAACTCTTTTCTCTTCCCGTGACCATGAGAAGCAGGAATAAGAAAGGGGTCAGGCTTGAGAAAGGGAAAGTTGTTAATTCGGATTATACAGGCCCGGTGCTTGAAGACGCGCTCGCCAGGAACTGCGTGATACATACAATACCTGACAGCGGTGCTTATAAGGGAGTACCGGTCGTAGTCGCTCCTGTCCAGGATAGCGAAGGGAAGGCGATAGCAGCAATCGGCGTCGTGGATGTGGTTTGCACGATCGACCTGGCGGCTGTGTTTGGCAGTTATCCTCAGATAGTGAAACAAGTAGAGGAGCGGAAAAAGAAATTCTGAGCAAAGGGTTAAATCTTATGACATTATAGTAGGCAGTCCACCAGAGGTTAATATGGCAAGATTTCCAGAAGCGGAAAAAGTACTTTTACACATGCAGATTTGCATGAAATGCAATGCACGAAACTCACTGCGAGCAACACGATGCAGAAAATGCGGATATACGGGTCTTAGACCAAAATCAAAGGAAATAAAGGGAAAGGGAACATAAGTTCATAATATGGGAATAGAGGACCGCCTCAACCAGATAGTAAAAAAAGACGGTGCCGTCCACCTGACCCTTCTAGATCCCGATTCCCAGCAGCCTGAAGTTGCGGGAAATATGGCAATGGAGGCAGAAGCCGGGGGCACTGATGCAATAATGGTAGGTGGCTCTACCGGCGCCACAGGGGTAGTAGTTGAAGAGACCGTGAAAGCGATAAAAGCCGCATGTTCTCTTCCTGTAATCCTGTTCCCTGCAAACCCCGGAGGGGTAAGCGAAAGCGCTGATGCTATATTTTTCATGAGCCTTCTCAATTCAAGGGACGTCAATTACATCACAACGAGCCAGATGATAGGTGCGCCGCTTGTCTATAAGCTTGGCATTGAACCTATTTCCATGGCATATATATTGATAGAACCAGGCGGGGCTGCAGGTTGGGTCGGGGATGCACGGCTGATACCCAGAAACAGGCCGAACCTTGCCGTGGCGTATGCGCTGGCTGCAAAATACCTGGGAATGCATTATATTTATCTTGAAGCAGGTTCAGGCGCAGATAAACCTGTTCCTGTTGAAATGGTCGCTCCTGTGAAAAAGGCAGTCGGGGAAGAAACCAAAGTGATCGTCGGGGGCGGCATACGCGACGGAAAAACAGCAAGAGAGCGTGTAAAAGCAGGTGCTGACATGATCGTGACCGGCACGATCGTTGAACAGGTCGAGGATGTTAAAGGTAAGATAGAAGAACTTGTCAGTGCGATAAAATCATAATACTTTCTTTAAAGGCTAAAGGCTCAAATCCAAATATCTTCTTAAGGTCATTCGGCTCGCATACCATATTGTTCCGCAGTGATTCAATAAGCCAGTAAACCACATTCGAGTTCACCGTGGACATTTTGCCAATAACAAGAGATGAGATCCAGTGCCATGAACCCGGAATATGAATAAAGATCCTTTTTAACCCGAGCTGGTGTGCATACTCCTGCATCAGTTCTTTGTAGGTAAAGATTTCATAGCAGCCGATGTCATAGCATTTGTTGAGGGTTTCTTTCTTATCAAGACATTCTACAAGATAGCGTATCACATCCCCGATATATATGGGCTGGACACGGGTATTACCCCAGTTAAAGACCGGGATAACAGGAAATTTTCTCACTGCAACATCAAGTATCTCAAATGCTCCGCCGCCCCTCCCAATTATTACCGATGCTCTGAATATCGTGTAGTCAATCCCGCTTGATCTTATTATTTCCTCCACTTCTTTTCTGCTTGCAAGGTGATGCGAGAGCTTTTCATGCGGATCGCTCATCCCTGTAAGATGGATTATCCTCTTTACGCCGTTCTTCTTGCATGCTCTGACCATGTTGGTTATTGCTGTCCGGTCAAGTATATCGAATTTTTCACGCTCCTTTTGTTTCCCCATCATATGAATGAAATAATAGACAGTATCCACGCCTGCTGTGGCTTTCAAAACTGAATCAGGATCAAGGACATCCCCGGTCATATAACTTATATTGGGATTATCTGACCGTGCAGGTTTTCTTACAAGGCATCTTATCTGCACATTTTTGGTGGACAGAGCCTCAAGAACAAGACCGCCGATGAAACCTGTTGCTCCTGTGAGTAAGATCATTATGATTTGAAATTATTAAAAAAGAGGAAAATGCCCTAAAAAAACGGGCATTTCAATCAAAATTATCCAGATATCTATTCACCGTGTCCGGCGGATGATGATACCGCAGCTTTTCCGCTCATAGAATTGTAACCCGCTGCAAGGTTCGTGTTGACATAAACAACGCCCTTGTTAAGGTTCACAAATACATAATCCTCTGTGATCACTGGAAGGTTGTCAGCAACAGACTGGTTCGAGACTATCATACCAAGGGGAACATATCTGCCGTCCGGAATGGTCACTCCAACGATCCTTACTCCTGGCTCGAGGACAACATTATTTCCAACCTTTGATTTGAAAACAAACGCCTGCATTCCTACGAAGGTGTCATCTCCAATGCTTGCAGGTCCGTGTACCTGGGACTGGTGAGCCAGAGATACGCGATTCCCGATATAGACTGCGTATTTTTTACCTCCTACCTCAACAAGATTCTTCTCAACAGGATTGTGTTCCTCATCCGCGGTCTCAAGAGCATGAATGACCACACCATCCTGGACATTTGAATTATCGCCGATATAGATTGGCATCCCTTCATCACCCCTTACCGATGCCTGAGGCGAGACCATCACATTTTTTCCAATAGATACAGCGCCTATCACCGAAGCCTGTGGATGGATATAAGCTGTGCTGTCGATCTGAGGAGTTATCTTTTGTTCGCTCCATGACGTAACCGGGCTGGCGCCCAACCCTGATGATCCGTAAAGATTATCTACACGTTCTACACATCCTGCTGTTAGCAGTATTATCAGTGTTATTAGTACTGATATTTTTATGATATTGCTTGATTTCATAGCCACCATCCTGTATCGTGTTGTTTTTTTGTATATATGTGTTTTGAAATTATTCTGCATACCACAAGTAATATAAATTCTCATAACAATCTGTCCCCCAATGAAACCCCCAATGAAAGTATATAGATCATACGAGGACCTGCCCAGGATAAAACTCCCGCTTGGGCAGGATGTATTTATAAGTGACAGCACTATCCGCGACGGCTCCCAGATGCCCGGGATAGTGATGAAAAAAAGGCACAAACTGGCGATTCATGAATATCTTCACCAGATCGGGATAGAAAAGCTTGAAACATTCGTCTACAACGAGCGCGACAGGGAAGCCGTCAAAGAAATGCTTAACAGGGGTTACGAATTCCCTGAGGTTACAGGATGGGCGCGCGCCAATACAAAGGATATTGATTTCGTACTGAGCATGGACGGTATAAAGGAAACAGGTATCTTGATGTCTGTTTCTGATTCTCATGTTATCGATAAGATGGGACTTGCAAGCCGCGAAGAGGCAGAGAAGAAATATACCGATGCGCTGCAGTATGCAGTTGATCATGGTCTCAAGACAAGGGCACATATCGAGGATATGACCCGCGCGGACAATGAGGGTTTTGTCTTTCCACTTGTCAAGAAACTACTTGAGATCGACCCTGATTGCATAATCCGACTATGCGATACCCTGGGTTATGGTCTGCCGTTCCCGGATGTCGGGGAGCCGTATGGAATTCCATACATGGTCAAACGTCTTCGTGAGATCGGAACAAAGAATATTGAGACCCACATACATGATGATTTTGGATTGTCCATTTCATGTTCTCTTGCAGGATATTGGTACGGTGCCAACTGGTCAAGCCTTACCTTCTTAGGTATGGGCGAACGGGCCGGGAATGCAGAGCTTGAGAAGATCGCGTTATTCCTCATACAAAGGATTGAAGGTTTCCAGAAATATGATCTGCGATCGGTTACTGAGTTCGCTCGATACATGGAAAAGGAAATGGGTTTACGAGTGCCGCGCAATAAGTCCGTTGTGGGAAAAAACATTTTTGCTCATGAAAGCGGTATCCATACGGCAGGCGTGATAAAGAATCCATTCACATACGAACCATATCCACCTGAGATCGTGGGCGGTAAAAGGCAGTTGTTGATAGGGGATTCTTCTGGACTTGAAGTGATAAGGTTCAAGGTCGAGGAGACGCTGAATGATCTGATGCATGTAGACACCAAAGTCAACAAGAACGATCCGCGCGTGAGAGCTATCCAGGCTGATATCCAGAAATTGTATAATGAGGAGAAGCGTATTTCGTGCATCTCTGATGAGGAACTCAAGAAATTCGTCGAGAAGTATTTCATGCTTGATTCCATCATTGATGAGCACAGCTCTAACGAGATGCAAAATTAAAGAGAGAGAGTCACTCGAGATTTTCTGGCAGCAATGTTTATAAACCCCGACCTCATATTCTGAACGGGGCTTATGAAATCTGAAAATGCACTTGCTGCACTTTTGGCAGTCATATTTGTGGTATCTCTTGCCATCGTATTGATCAATAGCGATGCTCTTATCCAGGAGTCTTTCTACAAACCTCCCGCATCCTTTTCCATCCGCGAGTTGGATGTCAAACCAGTTGAGGTGACAAGTTCTCTTATAGAAATTAACGTCACTGCATACATTTACCATATCGAGGGGGAAGCCAGGAACGCTACCATGCTGATAAGAGCGATAAACAGCAACACTGGTCTGCATGAGGCTGAAGTCTCCACCCCAATACCTGAGAGCGACAGCGATAAAACTGTAACAGCTTCAGCGAAATTAAAAGTTGAACGAAACGGGAACTACGACCTCAGGATACTGCTATATGACAACGGCAGCATCAGGGAGAGCGGTTCGGTAGGAATAAAAGGTTTGAATGCGCTGACGCCTGCTGCAAAACAGAACGGTGTCGCGGTCAACAATATTGATTTTATTGTAGCAGGAGCATCAGGCGGAATTGCATCAATAAGGTCTGATGTATATCTTGAGAACAAATGGGCGGCACCCTCTGATAACATGAACATGATCGTCAAGGCGCGGCAGGCTGAATCAAACCTTCTTGCCGATAAAAAAGCATCCGAGACAGGAGTCATCTCAGGTGAAGCTACATCTGTTAAAAGCGTCCAGCTTGATGTGCCTGAGGGTTATAATTATATGATGGTAGTGGAACTCTGGAAAGGGGAAGTTCTGGTAAATACATGGGAGAAAGCTCTGATGCTTGCTCCCACAAAAACCGTCCCGAAAGAGAGCCAGGAGAAGAAGATGAACATAGAAGTCTCCAAATTCGTGCGCGAGGGTGGTGCCCCGCCCGTACCAGGTGTAACTATGGCTCCCGCTGGCGGAGATTATGCCATCCCGAAGAAGGCAGAGCCCGGGTTTGAAGCGATCGTGGCTATTACTGCGTTAATAATTGTCATAGCATTAAGGAGGAGATCATAATGATAAACCGGGAAAAATTAGAGGATTATTTTTATCTGGGGACGTTCCTGATAGCAATGCTGTTCGCATTACTTGCAATATTCAAGATATACACTTCAATTGAAATACTGATCCAGAACTGGTTTAACTACAAATATCAGCTAATATTCCAGGCACTGTACGGTGTTGCAGTGCTGGCAATATGTGTTTATTTGATCCGGGAAAGGCTCATAAAAAGATAGAGTAAAGATAGGATTGCTGTAGCCTGACACTAACCCGGAACTTCATCCGCTGGCATGTGCCGCTGTCCGTTGCCGTAACCCTAGTATCAGGCGTTATCGCGTGTACCGCATTGGGGTTGTCTATACGGTCATAGATTTTGGCATTGCCGTTCTCCCGCAAGGACCTATCAACACGATTTACCCCAGATTTCGTAGGTCTGGAACAGTTATATATTGATTATTAAGTATTTAGGGTTATCCACGCAGCATCTTCATAATGTCGTGTTTTGTCACCATACCCACCACCACTCCTTTCTCAAGAACAAGGACTGCCGGGTTCTTCTCAAGTATCCTTGATACCGTATTTGCATCCGTTGTTAGAGATACCGTGGGAAAAGATTCTCCCATAATATTTCGCACAAGAAGATGTGAAACTTTCTTAATATCCTGATCTGTCATCGAAGCCACAATCTGGTCAGTGGATATGCTGCCAACCGGGACTCCCCCGTCTATTACAGGCATCTGGGAAAAAGCGTGCTCTTCCATTATCCTTACGGCATCCTCTAAAGAACTGTCTGAAGTTGTATGTATTATGGGCGAATGCATGACATTCCTGACAAGCACTTTCTCCTTCCTGGCAGCGTCAAACGCATTGAATATCTTGTGCAGGGTTGAAAGCCTGGGGTCTACATCCCCCGACTCAATGCGTGCTATCAGTGGCTGGCTCACACCTGCCCGGGTAGCAAGGTTGTGCTGTGTAAGACCCAATTCCAGACGCAATTTTTTGAAATCTTCGGGTGTGGGAAGGAACATAATATATTACTAGGGGTAATTAAAAGTATATCAATATTACTGTGGGATATAATTAAATTTTTGTATAAGTTTAACATGATAACTAATAATGTCAGGCGTTATTTTTCTCGGGACAGGCGGTGGAAGGATGGTGGTGCTGAACCAGATGCGACATAGCGGGGGGTTCTGGCTGAGGCTTGGCGACGTGAATATATTGCAGGACCCTGGACCTGGAAGTCTTGTAATGGCTCATAAGCACGTGCTTAAACCCTCCTCACTTGATGCAATAGTGCTCTCCCACAGGCACATAGACCACAGCAACGACATAAATGTCATGATTGAAGCAATGACCGGAGGTGGTTTCCAGCCGCGCGGACGTGTGATAGTTCCCCGGGACAGCCTGAATGAAGACCCTGTAGTGCTTCAGTATGTAAGACCATTCACTGAAATAGTTGAAATAAAAGAAGGCATGGAATTATCTATTCGCAACATTAACATATCATTCCCAATTAGAACCATGCACCCGGTGGAAACTTACGGGGCGATATATGAATTCAATTCCATGCGACTTGGTTACATCCCTGACACCGAATATTTCCCAGAGCTTGCGCAGGTTTTTAAAGGAGTTGATTTCCTTATTATCAACGTTGTAAGAATGACCACTGATAAAAGGATCAGGCATCTGAATATCAAAGAGGCTGCAGATCTGATAGGATCTATAAAGCCGAAAATGGCTATACTTACCCACTTCGGGTTGCAAGTTCTAAAAGCATCTCCAGACCACCAGGCAATGCTCATCTCTGAAAGAACAGGTGTCAGGGTCATTGCAGCATACGATGGTCTGAACGCAAGTTTTGAAGGAAATAGAGTATAAATAGTAATAGAACGATATTTAAGCGGAGGCTGATTATGTATAAAGAAGAACTTCTTCAAAAAGCTAAGACTTCACGCCCTGCTGTTACCGTTTTCGGTCTTGGTGGTGCGGGTTGTAACATCGCAACATGGATTGCGGATAAGAAACTTACCGGTGGCAGAATAGTAGCCGCCAATACCGATGCCAGTCATCTCGTTTCGATGACGAGAGCAGATAAGATAATGCTGCTAGGCGAGAAGCTATGCAAGGGGCACGGATGCGGTGGATACCCGGAAAGGGGTGCTGAAGCTGCAAAAGAGAACATTTCTGAAATAAAACAGGAATTGGAAGGCACAAATCTCCTGTTCCTTGTGGCAGGTCTCGGGGGCGGCTCAGGTACAGGTGCCATGCCTGTAGTTGCAGCAGCGGGAAGGGAAGCTGGTGCTCTTACAATTGCTTGTGTGACTATACCATTCACCATTGAAATGTCGCGGCGTGAAAAAGCCCGCGATGCTATAAAATCGCTTGCAGAGGTGTGTGATTCAATAGTTGTTATCGATAATTCAAAGCTCAGGGAAGTAGCTGGTAATCTCCCATTGAAGGATGCGCTTGCAGTGGCAAACGCACTTGTGGGTTCATTTGTAAAGAACCTGACAGATACCATTACACAGCCAAGTCTTGTCAATCTCGACTATGCTGATCTTCGGGCAGTCATGGAACGCGGAGGTATCGCTTCCATAGGAATAGGTGAAGGCGACGGTGTGAACCGCGTTCAAAAAGCAGTCTCACAGGCGCTGGGTACTCCACTGCTCGATATCATGGATATTTCCACGGCATACGGCGTTCTCATACACATCGTGGGCGGCGAGGACATGACCCTTGATGAAGTTGCGATCGCGGGTGAGCTGATAATGGATAAGGTGCCTAACACAAAGCGAGTGATATGGGGAGCAAAGGTTGATCAAAATCTTACAGGTGCGGTTCGCGTAATGGCTGTGCTCACAGGCGTAACATGTCCTTTCATAGGCGAGGTCGCGACAAAAAAAGAAACTGCAAGGATCCCAAAGGAAGTTATAAAACCACTTCGCGAAGCAATGGAACAGATGGCACAGGCGCAGGAAATACCTAAGTCAACAGGTGAAAAACAATCAAGAATGGAAATAATTAAAAAGGCTGCAGTGTTTAGCAAGGAAAGGTAGGAGAAGTTTCCTACTTTTTTTTTACTTTCAGTTTTTTTTCAAACACATTAGCAATCATGGCGCTTAAATTGGGGGCACTCTTGAAGGAGGTAGAGATACATAGGGTAAATCCGATAGAATGCTGCCTGAAGAAGCTGATATAGACGCACATATAAAATGGTTAGAAAATAAAGAAGCAATATATTTTGACCATACATGGAGTTGCAGAATTGAAGGTCCAATTAATGGCTATCTCCTCTTATCTATGATTCAACAAAAATAATAAAGTGGGGAGATAAAAAGCCAATAGAAAGTTTTATTCCTCCTTTAAGAAATAGAGTATACATAGTCGATGGAAATTGGAGATGTGGTAAATAATATGAAAAGAGAATTCACCATAATAATCGAGCAGGACGAAGATGGCATTTATGT
Source organism: Candidatus Methanoperedens sp. (assembly GCA_028679855.1). Taxonomy (GTDB): domain Archaea; phylum Halobacteriota; class Methanosarcinia; order Methanosarcinales; family Methanoperedenaceae; genus Methanoperedens. The sequence continues at coordinate 8,322 of JAJRAP010000047.1, read as the reverse complement.
AGCATCAGTGCCCGAGCTTGAAGGATGCCATACACAGGCAAAAACTCTAGATGAATTGAGAGAAAGGATAAAAGAAGCGATACAGCTTTATTTAGAAGTTGAATCAGACCTCATCAAAGAAGTGCCATTAGAATTCGTGGGCATCCAGAAAGTAGAGGTTGCAGTTTAAATGGATAAAATCAATCCTCTTCCTGCTAAGAAAGTAATCAAAGCGCTTGAAAAGATTGGTTTTCAGCAGATCAGACAAAAAGGAAGCCATTTGTTCATGCGCATTCCTGATGGGAGAACTACATTAATCACTGTGCATCCCGGTGAAGATATTGGTGAGGGGATGATAAGAAAAATAATAAACGACGCCAAGATTACAAGAGAGGAATGGCTTGAGCTAATTGAAACTATATAAATGTCTTATTTATTTCCGTGCCCCTCATTTGTCGATAAAAGCCAAAACAACGAATAAGCGATAGAAATCCTCATGCACCCACGCCCTGATGCCTCCGAATTCATACGGGGGGCGGTTACGCGTCCCTTGAAACATAAGAAAGAAAGCAAAACCACGTGACTCCTGAAGAAAACGCTGCAAAAACGCAAACAGCAGCGTGGTATCAGCCAGGGTTAAAATCCCCCTGTACTTGAATATCTGCGTTCATCCGCCTTCAACCCGCGGTTCCTGCCATACTTCAATTATCTCTCAAAATTGAAATTCTGCTTCACGATCTTTAGCGCACAGTAATTCCCACACATGGTGCATGCTTCAGAATCCTCTGGTGAACGGCTGTCCCTGACCGCTCTTGCATGAACAGGATCGATAGCAAGCTCGTACATCCTGTCCCACTGCAGGTCGCGCCTTGCGCGTCCCATGTCGAGGTCTTTTTCCCTATCGTTGTTCTTGACCATGTCGCCTATATGCGCCGCTATCCTTGCAGTTATCACGCCCTGCCTCACATCATCCACATTAGGGAGAGCAAGGTGCTCCGCAGGCGTCACGTAGCATATAAAATCCGCGCCGTAAGCACTCGATAGAGATGCGCCTATGGCTGCGACTATGTGGTCATATCCTGGCGCAATGTCCGTAACAAGCGGTCCCAGCATATAGAACGGCTTCTCGCCGCTCAACCGTTTCATGAGCTTCACGTTGGCGTCTATCTCATCTATCGGTATGTGTCCCGGTCCCTCCACGATGGTCTGCACGCCTGCCTCATGCGCCCTGTCAGAAAGCTCGGAATTCATTATCAGTTCCTGTATCTGGGCCCGGTCTGTGGAATCGTGTATCGCCCCGGCGCGCATGCCATTACCCATGCTCAGGGTCACTTCGTGTTCTTTCATGATTTCAAGGAGGTAATCGAACTCGCTGTACAGCGGATTCTCCTTCTCGTTATGCAGCATCCAGGCTGTCATGAACGCCCCGCCGCGGGAGCATAATCCCCCGAAACGCCCCTGGTTCTTGAGCCGTTCCACTGTAATGAGATTGATACCAGTATGTATTGCCATGAAATTCGTCCCCAGCTTTGCCTGTTCTGCCGTTATCCTGAAGAGTTCATCTTCTTTCATGTCAACTGTGCTTCCGTATTTTCGGATCGCCTCTATGAAAGCCTGGTAAAGCGGCACGCTTCCAACTGAAAGAGTAGTGGACTCGATGACTTTTTTCCTTATCTCATAAAAATCCCCGCCTGTTGAAAGTTCCATGAGCGTATCTGCGCCCGTTGCTTCAGCGACCCTTGCCTTTTCTATCTCCATATCGATATCCACTATGTCAGAGGACGTTCCGATGGATGCGTTCACTTTGGTGCGAAGCCCTTTTCCTATTCCACAAGGTTTTGTATATCTGTACGGGCTCACAGGGATTACTATCCTGCCGCTTTCTATCCCGCGGCGCACGAATTCTGGGTCGACTCTTTCTTGCGCTGCAACCTGTTTCATTTCTTCTGTCAGGTTGCCTTTTTTTGCTTCTGCGATAAGGCTCATAAGTATTACCGGGCTTTTGGAGGGATGCGATCATAGATAAAGGTGTTCAATCAATTAAATTGAATTTAGAGCAAGTAAAGTTGATTTTCAATTCCCGTTCGTGAGCAGGAATATGCTCGCAATAGCAAAAACAACTCCTGCCGCGATCCTTATGTTAACTGCTTCCTTTAAAAGAATAACACCCAGCAACACGCTTACAAGCAGGCTCATATTCACTATTGGCGAAACCTTTGATAATGGACCGCTCTCAAGCGCAAGGAAGAAAATGATGGTCGCAACAGCAGCCGCAATACCTCCCACGATCCCATATTTTATGCTGCTCATATCCATATTGAAATCGCTTTTCGTGATAAAATACGCACCCAGTAGCATCTGCGCTATAAACTGAACTGTAATAAAAACCATCGAGGATGCAACAGGATTGTTGCCAGTGGATGATAGTTTGATAAAGAATTGCATGATCCCGTAAAGGATTACACATGCTACAGCATAAAAGATCCAGTTCATAGAATAGACAGAAGAACCCGTAATGTGATAAAGATTACTTCACGCCATATCCCTTAACAACTTTGCCAGTTCATCAAAAGCAGGAGGTCTTATCTGGAATACATCGATGCCAGGAGGGTATTCTAATGGTCGTCCATCCGTGAATATAAGAATCCCATTTGTATTCTCAGGAAGTTCGCTTATTATTCCTGTCGCATGTTTTCCTATCATGCCCTGTACCTCCTGTAACTTTTTCACCAGGTATTCCCTCCATTTCTCAAAATCAATGTCCTTGCCGTAGAAACCCTTGTGGAGCTCTATGGTCTCAGGAGAGAAGGATTTTGAATATTCATCGAAAAGGAGCTTTGCCTGCCTGAGATAATCTGCTTTATCGATCACATTAAGCCTGACGCCTGAATCGACCAGTGACTTCATTAATTTGTAATGGTTGCTCTCTTTCCCGAATTTTTCAAGAAATTCAATGCCCTTTCCCTCATGCTCTTCGATGCCTTCAATGTAAAGTTCGCTAATATTGCCGTATGTTGACCTGAAATATTCTATCTTTTCCCTCACTTCGCCCCAGAACCGCTCAACCTTTGCTTTATCGATATGCATTTCAAGAGCAATCTCTTCAAAAGGAAGTGTTGGCACCACGAATAGTTTTCGATTTTCTTTGAAGCTTCCTGCTTCCGGTTTCTCGATCTTTCCTAATTCTGCCATGTTCCAATCCTTATGCTCGAAGAAATATAAAAGCATCGATTATTCAGCCCATACCTATTTGTAACCTTCCGGCAATTACCCCGCCATGCGCAAAAAACAGAAAAGTTGGGCCAAGGACATGGCATATGAGCGCATCCTGCGGCTTTTCGAGCTTGCAGATATTGAATTCAAGATGCATCCTGAGCGCAGCGACAGGTACGTGCAGCTTGCAAGACGCATCGGGATGAGATACCGTGTCAGGATTCCAGGAGAGCTCAAACATCGGATTTGCAGGCACTGCCACTCATATTTAGTCCAGGGCACTACGGCGCGCACAAGGCTTCAGGGGACGCATATTACTACAACGTGCCTTGCGTGCGGAAAACAGATGCGCAAACCCTACTGATCGATTTTCGACAGGAAAGTTATCGGTGAAAAACCCATCTTCTCATTTACCACTCTCTCCGCTTTTATATCAGTCTCGATTATGAAAACCTCAAGCACCATGAATGCTTCCGCTTCTTTCCTGATGCACCCCATCGTAAGCCCCCTGCTATTTCCCGCAACCGCATGCAGGTGTATCTTTGGCGCCCCGTTCTCAAGGAATATGTTCCCTGCGCCCACTATCTCGCGCACGTCGTCGAATGCAGACCATACTGTTACGGGAGGAACAGACTTTTCCTTAGGTCCTGTGACCAGTTGTGCTTTCCCTGCCGCGCCCAGTATCATGAAAAAGGCTGACCTTATGTCTTCTCTGACAGCAAGCCCGTTCAGCTCTTTCAACAGGTCTTCACCGTGATCGATCCTTGCCACAAATATCCGACCAATTGAACCCTTGCGATAATCCATACACAGAGTACATCTTGACAAATTTAAAACTTGCTGTTTCGAAAACTTCTTTAAAACAGACAAAAACTATATACACCAAACGACATTTAAGCCAGGGCTGGGCCCGTGGTCTAGTCGGCTATGACGTCGCTCTTACACAGCGGAGATCCGGAGTTCGAGTCTCCGCGGGCCCATTATAATTATAGCAGTATTCTTAATAATTATTCCCTAAATTGTCTGAGTTAAGGTTTAAAAATCATTCTCAAGCAATGTTAGCGAGCGTATCCATTCTCCTTTTGGTTCTCTCGTTGTCCCGACCACAAGCCTTTTAATGTCCCCCAGCGCCTCGACCATCCCGCGCGCCTCGATCATCTCACCGACCAGCGCCTGCCCTGCATAAGTATGCGTATAGGAGAGCAAATAGCTTATTTCAGGATGGTCTATTTTATAGATCGCGGGGCTGTCAAACGAAAAATCAGCATTTGTGACTGTAGCTTCAATGGTAGCTGGACCAATATTCACTCCCCTCTCGCAGGGTGCGATATCCTCCCAGTCCCTCACATACAGGAGGTCAAAATATGTCCCATCCACCATACCCCTGTTCCCCTTCCTGCATTCATGAACACGGAATTCGTCAAAGGACAGCTCAGGTCTGCGCTTATTATATATCTCATGCCACATCTCCTCACTTATTTCGGTGATAGGATCTTTTTTCTCTTTTGCCTGCGCCAAAATGTCCCGCGCGGTGAACCATGAGCTTCCGTACACGATAAAATCAATATCTGATGATTCATTCTGAAGACCTGAAAGGAGCGAACCAGTAACTCCCATTTTGTCCAGGGATACGCCAGTCTTGAGAGTTTTCACAATGTCCCTGACTTTCCTGTTCTCCTTTGCGATAATTGGCAGTTTTTTATCAGGAGCAAGTAGGTGTTTGACGTGTTCCCAGGGTATGACGTGGACATCCTTTACCCATTCAGGACGGGCAGTTTTCATGAACTTGAATGAGTCGTCAAAGTCGAACTTGCGGTATTTTTTCTGCACGCCTCTTGAACCATTGGGGTCTGGAACATATCTCAGGATCGAACGAACACCCTCATCATGGCAGTAATCAGCGACTGCGAATATCCAGTCGTCATCGGTAATTATAAAATCGCGAAGCCTTGTTTTGAACATTGCTGCTTAATTAAGCATGGTTGATATAAATTGATTGCTTTACTGTGCAAACACTACGCTCTCGCTTGGCGGTCAGTCAGGAAGCCAGAGGATACTTGATTTGATACACAGAGGACACAGCGTGGAAGATATCATTGAGGGGGTCGAAAAATGCATATTGGAAAAACCACAGGCGTATGGTCTAAAGCTTGATATCCTTGCTCTCAACAAGGATCCTGAACTCATCAAGGCTCAGGCGCCCTTTCTTGTTCAATTTTTCCTTTGCCTGCTCCCGCTTTCCTTCGTTCTTCTGCTCATCCCTGGCTAATTGATAGCCCTTCATCTGCTCAAGATAAACCCCCAGTTCATCCCTGAGCTTTGGCATTTCAGTCTTCAGAACGCCTATTTTCTTCCTGAGAGGCGATATGCTCTTGAATTTTTCAGACAACTGAGCATGATATGAATCAGCTTCTTTGCGCAGCGTATCAATCTCATTATATATCTTGATCATTTCCTCATGGTACTTCTGTGACTCCTGCGCAAGCGTCTGTATCTGGGCGTGCAGGGAATCTAAGTCAGTATATATCTCTTTTGCCCGGTCATACTCAACAGTGATCTCGCCGTGGACTACATTGGCTTTTTTCGTGGCTTCAAGCCTCTGGCTAAGCTCCAGCAGGCGATTATACACATTTAACTCATGCTCAAGTGGGATATCTGCATTCAAAAAGATGTTAAGTTCATCGGTGTACGCCTTCTCAAGAGTCTCAAGCCGCCCTCTTGCTGTTGTATTTAATTCGTCGCGCGTTTTCTTAAGTTCTCCGATCTTTTCACTGAACTCCTTTCCTTTACCCCTGAGATTATCCCTCATGGTTTTTAATTCAGCGATCTTTGAGTTCGTCTCATCGCGCTTTTTTCGCAGTTCAGCGGCTTTAGATGAATGCTCTTTTACGTGAGCGTTCAATCCATCACGCTTGGCTTTTAGATCCTGTCCACCCTCATTGTGGAGAGAGATATCCCTGAAAATCGTTTTAAGTTCCCTCTCGTTCTGCTCAAGCCTTTGCCTTAATTGATTGATCTTATCTTTTAATTCCCGTTCTGAAAGTTTGGGTAGATTTTCTTGCTCGGTCATACTGCTACCACTCCTCTTTGTTTTTCCCAGTGAGCAAGTGCATTATTATGGCTCTCTATCCTGTGCTTCAACCAGTTAAATCGTACTTCGACCTCGTTTTTCTGCCGATTATAATCCGATAAAGATTCAGCATGCTGTTTGGGTTTATCCTGAAGTGAAAGCAATTCCCTGTGTGAAGAATTTGCATCATTTAATTTATCAATGATCCCTTTGCATGTGATCATTATCCCGGCTTTCTTTCCTGCTGACTCGATCTCATAAAGCAGTTTTATTAGTTCAGCTATGCTCTTTTCCTCATCTTCAATATGTTTTGAGTTCTGAAGTTTTTTCTCTAACTCTTCTATCCTGCCAGTAAACCGCATTACGTCCTGCATGTTCGCTGCTTTACTATGGCGCATCTTTTCTAACAATTCATTAAGAGTATCTTCTCTTTGTTTTTTTGCCTGGTAGAAAAGCAGATGATATTTTTCATTAAGAACTTCGATCCTTGATCCCATCGAATCAATTTCTTTCTTAACTGCATCAGACTGCTGCTTGAGCATGTTGAATTTGCTTTCAATTTCTGAAAATTCACAGCCGTATGTTTCAAGAAGCTTTTTATGTTTTTCTAATACCAGTTCTATCAATCTGCTGTTGTCTATTATTTCAATCATATTCGTACCATCTGAGCATGAGGGATACCCTCGATAAATATAATTATGTCAGGGTCGACACACTCACATTCTACTGCACATGCAATAGCTTTTTCCCCTGCGATATTTGCTATCGTAGCGCATGAAAGGGCTTCTTTTATCTCGTTTTCAGATGCTTCAGTGCCTTTATAGAAGCTTGTTTCCAGCATGAGGGTCAGCTCTCCTTCCTGGAATTTCTTCCCTATGATCTCTTTATCACATACCGCAACAATAAGCTTTCCCCACGTATCGTAGTGCTTCATGTACATATTAAACGATCCTGAACCTCTCGTTGGTTGCTTCAAGTATCTCGCCGACTGTCTTTAATTTCTGTATCATGTCTTCAACTGTATCTTTTTTGATACCTGATTCCTCTGCCCTGGATATAATATCTTCTAAAGGAACCGCGCTCTTATACTCGTCCTGGAGATCCCTTATGATCTCTTTCAATACCTTTATCCTGTCCCGCTGGCTCTTTCCCATGCCTACGTTGATAATATCTGCATCAAGTCTGCCAGTCTCATCAGTCATTACCTGTTTCATGCTTGCCATAACTATCCTTATGACGCGGTTTGTATCATCCCGGGTGATCACGTCGCTCAGGCGAACACGCGCGCTTGCTTCAGCCAGGCGGATGAGAGCCTCAAGTTGCCTCGCTGTCACCGGGACAGGAGCGTCGGGAGCCTCCCCCTGTTTTCGAAGACCCAGATAAAAGTCTATCAAATGCTTTCTAGCTTCATCCTGAATAATAGGAAAGATGTTCCTCTTCGTGTAAGCGATATATTTCCTCAGCATATCTGCCTGAATTACTGGTTGTATGACCTCCATGGCTTTTGTGATCTCATCCATGGATATACCTGAATTGATTATGTTCTGCTTTCTCATGGCAAGTTCACCGGCATAATGAGCCTTGAGTATGTGTTGTGCTATATTTGTGTCCCTTTCCACCGAGGGTTCGTCAGTGAGAATGAATATCAGGTCAAAACGAGAAAGAAGCGCAGGCGGCATGTTGATCTGCTTTGCTATGGGTTCGTACCTGTCAAACCTCCCGAACTTGGGATTTGCGGCGCCAAGAAGCGCGCAGCGCGATTTAAGCGTTGCCATGATGCCTGCTTTTGCGATGCTTATGGTCTGCTGTTCCATTGCCTCATGCATAGAACTCCTGTCGTCCGCCTCCATCTTGTCAAGCTCGTCCACGCACGCAAGACCCATATCCGCAAGGACAAGCGCCCCGGCTTCAAGCGTCCACCTGCCGTCGCCGAAATCATCCTTTACCGCGGCTGCCGTAAGACCTGCGGATGTCGAGCTTTTGCCGCTCGTGTAGATACCCCGGGGCGCAAGCCGGACCGCGTAGCGCAGCAATTGTGATTTCGCAACGCCCGGATCGCC
>JAJRAP010000046.1 GCA_028679855.1 Candidatus Methanoperedens sp. | reverse complement strand
GTTATAAAATGCTTGAGCCGTATGAAGGGAAACTTTCACGTACGGTTCTGAGAAGAGTCGGAGCGAGTAATCGCTCCTTCTTATTCGGCGGGAGGTTGAAAGACCTCTCTTTTACTCTACCATTTGCGTTCATCTGCGGTTAAATCCTGGTCAGTTCTCTCAGCCGCATATCAGAAAGCGGCACGGCGATTTTTGCTTTTTTATCTGCCATTATTGCTTTTGCAAGTTTCCTGTACACTCCTGCAATAGCTGAATCCGGCGCTTTTTCAATAACTGAAAATCCATCCCTTTCGCATGTCTGCACCAGTACGTCCTTCGGGATAAATGCCAGCAGTTGGCTTCCTATCTCTTTTGCGAACTCGCCAACTATTTTTTCTTCATTCGGCGCGCCGCGCGAGTTGCAGATAACACCGTTTAGCGTCATTTCGAGGCGTGAAAGTCCTTTGCAGATGTTATTTGCTGCATACAGGGGCATGTATTCGCCGGATGTGAGCACATACGCCTCTTTCACCAGTCCTTTCTTTACAGGCGCCACAAACCCGCCGCACACGATATCGCCTGGCACGTCGTAAATAACAAGGTCTGTATCTTCTATCGCAGTTGAGATCTTCCTCAGCAGCCCGATAGCCACTATGATGCCCCTGCCTGCGCAGCCTATTCCTGGCTCAGGGCCGCCTATCTCCACGCATTTCACACCTTTATAGCCTGTGAAAACGATATCATCTTCCTTTATGTCCTCACCCTCCCTCATCAGATCCATGATGGTGGGTATGCGCCTTCCCCGGAGCAAGGTAATCGAGGAGTCACTTTTTGGGTCGCATCCGATTATCGTTACGCGGTAGCCCTCGTCAGCGCATGCTGCAGCCACATTCGAAGCAGTGCTTGATTTCCCGATCCCGCCTTTTCCGTATATCGCGATCTGCTTAGGCATCTTTCACCATCTCCCGGAGCGTCGCCCCGAATTCCGATTCTACTATGTGGTTCACTCCAAGCGTTTTGGGGTGCAGGTCTATCTCAACCACGACGTGCTGATGCCCCATCTCTTTTAGCGGGACGACCTGGCGCGGACCGTTGGTAATGGAGAATAATTCCATGTTCTTTATGTTGTCCATGGGAAGAGCGTGTGGCACGCCTGTTATCACTGCAAAATCGTAATCCTGGTATTTTTCTCCGATTATATTGCTGGCAATATTTCCCGCTACGGGATACTCATCCAGTCCTCCGATGATGTGATGAATTTCCATCCCCGCCTTCCTGAGGTCTTCGTTAATTTCACGGGCGTTCCTCCTGTTCTTGGGAAGCCCCAGGTTCTCATCCAGATTCGCCATATTTATTATATTGGAGCCTGACCTTAGCTTTTCTGCGACCTGCGCTACCGCAAGGTTGATATCTGCGAACATGAAAGCAGTCTCTTTTTTGGCGTTAAGGATGTTAATACCTTTTTTCCCCTGCTTAATAAGTTCTATCAACCTTTCCGCCACTTTATATTTCAAATCCCCCCTGCTTGGAGCAAGATACTCCTTGCTTGCTGCGCCGTGGCGCTTCTCGACCATGGTGGCTTCCTTAAGGAGCGCTTTTTGCCTCTCGAACTCAGCCTCGCCAATGATCCCGGCTGCCAGCGCTGATTCAAGGGCGATTATCACGCCTTTTGTGTTGTCCCTGTATCCTGCGTGCACCTCTACTTCGATCACGGGGACATCTGGCTGGACGTCCATGACAGCCTCATGGAGTTCTTCTCCTATTATCATACTCGCACATGTCCCAACGATACCTATCCGTTTCGGGTTAAACCGTTTGATCACTTTCTCGAGCACCTCAACAAGTGCATCGTGCCCCCCGAATACAAAGCCTGATTCATCAAGAGATGTTGTAACAACTCTCATCCCGTCCTCTTCAAGAAGGCGGGCGTGTTTGAAGCTGCAGCCGGGTGGTCCGTGAAGTATCACGACATCGGTATCAAGGTCCCTTAAGGTGTATAACGCAGCCACGATGGAACTGGGGCGCGGGTGCATAATAATTGGCTCTTTCTGTTTGACAGGCATCTTTTTTCTCCGGGTTAACGGATTTAGCCTATATGCACTTATTATGATAATACTTTCGCACTATTAACTTATTAGTAACCTTTACATATAGCGGAAACAATAATGAGAATTAACATGAGGTGTTATACTGAAACAGCAACAGAAAACCGGTCCACCTGAGGAATTCACAAGGGTCAGGATCCCCCAAAAAAGCGCCAATGAGGTGCTTGCTACCGTTGAAACCCTGCTGGGGGCAAATAAAATAAGGGTCAGGTGTATGGACGGTGTTGTGAGGCTCGCTCGTATTCCAGGGAAGATAAAGAAGCGTATTTGGATGATGGAAGGGGATATTGTTATTGTGGTGCCCTGGTCTTTCCAGAACGAAAAAGCTGATATCGTCTGGAAATACAGCGGACCGCAGGTTAACTGGCTGCAGCGCAAAGGATTTTTAAAAAGTTAAAACAAGGGTATGGTCAGTGATAAAAAGCTCCATAGAATGGATGAGATCATCGACGAATTCCGGATGCGCATCAAGGATTCCAGCCGGAAAGAGGTGTTTTCTGACGTATTTGATACAGCCACACTGATGGCTCTATATGAGCTTGCACGTAAAGGGTATATCGATGCAATGGGGGGTTCTGTAAGTACAGGAAAAGAGGCAAATATCTTCCATGCCATCTCAAAAAGCAAAGGAGAGGTTGCGGTCAAGATATACATGATGTCGACTGCAAATTTCCATGCAATGAAAGAATATATTATAGGAGACCCGCGATTTGTGGGCATCAAACAGACAAAAAATGATATCATACTTGCATGGGCAAAAAAAGAATTCAAGAATTTGCAACGCGCAAAAGATGCAGGTGTGAGGGTGCCTGAACCATATATAACAAGAAGGAATATTCTTTTAATGGAATTTATCGGGAAAGACGGTGTCCCCATGCCGCAATTAAAGGAAGCAAAAATAACGCAGGATGAAGCACCGCTTTTTTTTAACAGGATACTTGAATACATGACCCTTCTGTATCGCGATGCAAAGCTTATCCACGCAGACCTTTCAGAATATAATATACTGGTTGACATAGATACTATGTCCCCGGTGATAATAGATATGGGGCAATCTGTAACAACCGACCATCGTAATGCAGAAACATTCTTAAGACGGGATGTTGATAATATAGCCCGGTTTTTTAAGAAATTGAATGTACAGGTAAATGAAGAGAAAATGATGTCAATGATCAAGGAGGTAGAAAAATGAATGAACATATTAAGATCCCTCTCGACAGGGTTGCAGTTTTAGTAGGTCCAAAAGGTAGTATAAAAGAGCTTATTGAAGTAAAATCAACCACTTCTATAAATATCGAAAGCAGCAGCGGGACTGTCGAGATAATGGATGCGAAAGATCCCATCAAGGGAATGCGGGCAAGGGAAGTAGTCCATGCGATAGCCAGGGGTTTCAGTCCAGAAAAAGCCATTAAGCTATTTGACGATGAATATCTTATGTTCGAAACTATCGACCTTTCAAACATTGCAAGGACCGAAAAAGATATGGAGCGGTTAAAAGGTCGAATTATCGGCAGGGGGGGAAAGACACGTGAAGTTTTTGAGGATCTTACGAACGTGCGTATCTCAGTTTATGGTAAAACCATTTCTATCATCGGGTATCCTGAACAAAATGCAGTAGCACGTGCCGGTATAGATATGCTTTTAAAGGGCTCGACCCACGGTCCGGTGTATAAGTTCCTTGAGAAAAAGAGAACTGATCTAAAAAATGTGAAAATGGGATTCTGATTTTTTTACTTTAAAACATTGCTTGCCGCTTCAACGCCAGGTCCCATTTTTTTGACCACATCATTCTTGTGGAGTACGATTTCCACTATCTGGATGGTACTTAATATGTCAAGCTTACTTATGTTGCCCATGCTTCCTATCCTGAATATCTTCCCTTCAAGGGGTCCCTGACCGCCTGATACCTGGATACCCAGTTCTTTTATTCCACCCCTTAACTTTTTATCGTCAATGCCTGTGGGCATCTTCATGGCTGTGACGGTGTTTGAATATCTGCTGTGCTGGTTTAACTGAGGGAACATCTCAACATTCATTGCACCCGCTGCTGCCCGTAATGCTTCTGCGAACTTTGCATGACGCTTGATGCGTGTTTCAAGCCCTTCTTCCTTTACGATTTTCAATGCTTCATGAAGCGCAAAGAAAAGAGGTACTGCCGGTGTATACGGGGTCTCTGGGCTCTCTTTGTTTGCTGATTTCCTGTAAGCCTTAAGGTCCATATAATAAGGAGGTTTCTCAACGATCGCATCCCAGGCTTTCTTGCTGACACAGATCGCTGATAATCCGGGAGGAGCGCCAATGCACTTCTGCGAACCTACAACAGCGAGGTCAACCCCCCATTTGTCCACCTGGACGTCATCTCCTCCAATAGTTGTCACGCCGTCCATGATGAAAAGGGCGCCGTATTTTTTAGCAAGCTCTCCTACCTCTTTTGCAGGGTTCTTGATTCCCACAGACGTATCGTTATGCACAAGGGTCACGGCTTTAGCGCCTTCTGCAAGAGCGCACTCAACCTTATCAAGCTCAATTGACTCCCCCTTTGTCCAGTCGAATTTGACCGCCCTGACCTTTCCGTAGCGTTCTCCAATTTCCCTGAACCTCTCACCGAACTTCCCGTTCTCGATAGTGACAAGCATGTCGTTCTCACCGATGACATTACCGACAGCAGCTTCCATGGCACAGCTTCCAGAGCCACTTATAATGTACATATCATTTTTTGTGCCAAAAAGCTCCTGTAATATTGTCCTGCATTCGCTATAAATGCTCCCAAATTCCTTGCTTCTGTGGCCGATTATAGGTTTTGACATGGCACGAAGTATTCTGGGTGCTACCGGCACAGGGCCGGGGATCATAAGAAGTGTATTTTCGAGGTTCATGTGATTCTCCTGGATTTAAAATTTATTAACTTTTGGGCTAATACTACTAACTTTTATGTATATTTTACGTAATGCAAAAACAAATATATAAGAACAACATCAATATTACATTAGTCGAAGGTACATTATGTCAATTCTTGATGTAACAGAAGAACAGATATTTCATACGCTAGGTAAAGGAAGAGACCCCAATTTTAAGCAGATAGAGAAAATAAGGCCAACAATTACGCCCCCTCCAAAAAAAACATATATTGCATCTGTAAAAACCCCGACATACACACATTCAGTTCAGGCACCAGTTGAATCAATTAAATACGTCCCATCCCCTGAAGTCGAAGATTCCATAAATAAGCTCACGACTGAACTTTCAGATTTAAAAAAAAGCGTTTCCGGGATACAGTCAATGATTAAGTTGTATCTATCCGTGTTCGCACTCGCCCTGGTAATATTTGTCGTCCTCCTGGGTTTATTAATAATATATTACTAACTTTTATAGCTATGAAATATATCGTACTTGTCGGCGACGGGATGGCGGATTATCCCATCCCTGAACTTGGCGACCTCACGCCGCTTCAGGCTGCGAATACACCGAACATGGATTTTATTGCAAAGCATGGCAGGAACGGAGTTGCAAAGACCATACCAGAAACGATGCCACCGGGGAGTGATGTAGCGAACCTTTCTATAATGGGTTATGATCCTGCCATTTACTATTCAGGCCGCGGACCTCTTGAGGCTGCAAGCATCGGTGTACCTCTTATGATAGATGATATAGCTTTCAGGTGCAATCTCATAACTGAAAAGGACGGGATACTTGCTGATTACAGTGCTGGGCACATCTCAAGTGAGGAGGCGCGAATCCTTATCGAAGCTGTTGATAGTGAACTTTCAAACAATTGCAGGTTCCATTCAGGCGTGAGCTACAGGCATCTGCTGGTTATGAAGCTAGGCGAGAAGGCATTATGTACTCCGCCGCATGATGTGGTGGGTCGATCTGTGGAGGATGTTCTTCCGCGAGGAGAGGATTCTCATATCCTCATTGACCTTATAAAGTCTTCAAAGCACATTCTTCAGGACCACGAGATCAATCTGAAACGGAAAAAGGATGGGAAGAACATGGCGAACCTTATCTGGCCATGGGGCCAGGGAAAGGCACTGAATATCCCACATTTCAGGGAATTATACGGAGTTACCGGGTCGGTAATATCGGCTGTTGACCTGCTTAAAGGGATCGGAAAATCAGCAGGTCTTGATGTCATTGAAGTCCCCGGAGCTACAGGTTATCTTGATACCAATTTTTCAGGTAAGGCTGCTTATGCACTTGATTCGCTGAAAGAGCGGGATTTCGTGTTCGTCCATGTTGAGGCGCCGGATGAGGCGGGTCACATGGGAAATATGGAAGCTAAAATAAAAGCTATTGAGGATTTTGATAATAAAGTGGTCGGGGGAATGCTCAACGAACTCGGAGAATATGGAGAATACAGGATACTTGTACTCCCTGACCACCCAACACCAATCTCCATAAAGACGCATACGCGGGAGCCTGTTCCTTTTGCCATATATTCTTCCACTGAGAAAGCGGATTATGTGGACAGGTTCGATGAATTCTCGGCAAAAGAAGGGGTCTTCGGGCTTGTGGAAGGGCACAGGTTGATGGGAATGCTGACGAAACATGATGTTAGGGGTTTTATAGAAAAAGGAACAAAACACCAATAGATGAGATGGACTGCGAATGGGTCTTGAAACGCATAAGAAGGAGGAAATACAATAGTCGAAGTTTCAATCGTTCTTCCAGCCTATAATGAAGCTGCAAGAATAGAAAGCACAGTAGAAAGGACAGCCGCGGCTCTTCGCGAATTCACATCATCTTTTGAGATAATCATCGCAGAGGACGGAAGCAAGGACGGTACAGACAGGATATCAGAGGCTCTTGCAAAAAAACATGACTATGTGGTGCACCTTCATTCAGACAAAAGGCAGGGAAGGGGACGAGCTCTTAACCGCGCTTTCAAAGCTTCAAAAGGGGATATTCTCGGTTACATCGATGTAGACCTTGCAACCGACATGAGGCACCTTAAGGAGATGATACAATACATCCGAGACGGCTATGATTTCGCCACAGGTTCCCGCATGCTTCCAGAGAGCAATGTCAAGAGACCTTTCAAAAGAGGATTTGCAAGCATGGGATTTAATTTTCTCACTCGTTTCATGCTTGGTTCAAAACTCTATGACCACCAGTGCGGATTTAAAGCCTTCAAGCACGACCCGCTTTTTGAGATAATGGACAATGTAAAAGATACTCACTGGTTCTGGGATACTGAATTGTTTGTCCGCGCCCAGCGTGCAGAGTTCAGGGTCATGGAATTCCCTGTGGAATGGAAACACGGCGGCACCACCAAGGTTAATTTAATTAAGGATGTTTTCGGAATGGGTTCGCAGATATTCAGGCTGTGGTATGAGTTCTTATGGTAATGGAGTCTAATAAGGGACTTTGGATATGGGATTTGAACTGTTATCTGAGCTATTGTATGCAGCACAGTGGTACCTGCTTATAGTATTTCTCGGGATAATTTCACTGCCATTGACGATATCAATATGCAGCAGCCTTCCAGACCGCGGATATTCGGTCTCGAAGATCCTGGGGATACTGCTTCTCGCGTACGTTTCATGGATCCTGTCGTATGCTCTGGGTTACAGCAGGAACGAGATAATGCTTTCTTTATTGCTTATATGCGTTTTTTCTGCCATTATCTATGCAAAGAAAAAACCCGGCATTGATAGGAAGTTGCTGCTCAGGAACGAGGTGATGTTCGGCGCCATGTTCGTGCTATTCCTCATAATAAGAGCCTACAATCCAGAGATACACGATGGGGAGAAGGTCTTTGACTTCATGCTCCTCAATTCTATCCTGAAAAGCGCAAGTCTTCCTCCGCACGATTCGTGGCTTTCAGGGTACAAAATAAACATGTATTATTATTTTGGCGCATTTACCATCGCTACCCTCACAAAACTCGCCTGGATCCCGGCAAATATAACATATAATCTGGGAATGGCACTTTTGCCAGCACTTGCGGCAGTTGCTGCATTCGGTCTGGGCTATAATCTTACCACGGACAAGAAAGGAGGGATTGCAGCACTATTCCTGCTGGTGTTTGCCGGAAACCTGTACCCTGCTGGAGTAATATCCGCCCATGCGCTGAACATGACCACAAGCCCATTTGGGACCGTACCACCTATAATGGATTACTGGGGACCGACGCGAATAATCCCAAATACAGTCAATGAATTCCCGTATTTCAGCTTCATATTCGGTGACCTGCATGCACATGTCATCGCCATACCATTCGTACTGCTTGCTATTACATTTATTCTGAATGTTTATCTCTCAAAGAAATTCTCAAAAATTTCCCTCCTGTTAATTAGCCTTGCCCTTGGCTCTCTTTTCGTGTTCAATACCTGGGATTATGCCACATATGCAGCGCTTTTTATCATTGTGATATTGATCCAGCCATGGAAGCTCGAAGGAAACATATCAACAGAAATATCCAGAGAGTTATTAAAACGGCTGAGCATTGTTATTGCAGTGATCATCCTTGGATTCCTTATGTTCACCTTTTTCTTTATGGATTTTCATTCTTCAGGGATACAGGGGATAAAACCAGTCATTACAAGGACTGCGCTAATCAATTTCCTGGCAATATACGACCTGTTCTTATTCCTGATAATCTCATTCATGTTCTTACACATACCTGAATTCAGGCATAAAAAATGGATACTGGTTGCTCTTGCTGCATCTGGAGTTGTATTATATTTCGTTAAGGATTTCCAGACCCTTGCTGTGTTTGTTCCCCTGGCTTTTTTAACATGCATTGGGATTTACTTTTTTTATAAAAATAACGATATGAACAGGTTATTCATATCAGTCATGATAGCCATAGGGCTTGCCATCCTGGTATTTTGCGAGCTGTTCTATTTTGACGACTTCTTTTCTGGTGAAAATGAAAGGTTTAACACGGTATTTAAATTTTATAATCAAGTGTGGCTTCTCTTTAGCATAGCTTCTGCCTGTGCTTTGCATGACCTCGTCAAAAAAAAGTACAGGATGAAAAAGGCTATGCTAGTAATTTTTTCGCTCCTGATTGTGCTTAATTCCCTGTACCTGTATACTGGGACATTCGTAAGAACTGAAGGCTTCAACCGCAGTGTCAGTCTGGATGGGATCGATTTTTTGAAAAAGACGAGCTACGGCGATTATGACGCTATATTCTGGGTAGGCAAGAACCTCAACGGGACTACTGTTATCCTGGAGGCGCCGGGTTCTAGCTACGAGGATACTTCAAGGATTTCGTCCTATACAGGTATCCAGACCGTTGCAGGCTGGGCTGGTCATGAACTCGTGCTGAGAAATAACTGGGGAGATATATCAGCTCGCATCAGGGACGTTGATGCGATATATGATACAGAGGATTATAACGAAGCTATCGGACTTCTGCGGAAATACAATGTGTCCTATGTGTATGTTGGGAACGTGGAACTGAGGAAATATAAACAGAGGGGCTTACAAAAATTTGAGAATATCTCTTATTTCGAAAGAACCTACAGGGGCGTTTATGAGATGTATCGAGTATTGCCATGATTAAACCGTTAAAGCTTTTTACTTTCAGGTAGTGGCTGCCCATTATGTTCCATCATCCTCTTCCTTATCTCCTTTGCCGCCACTTTAGCCTCTTTCTTCTCCCATGAGCGCCTGACCTGTTTACTCTCAAGTAGCGGCAATAGCTCTGAGATCCTTTCATCCACTAACTTGCGAAACGTCCCATTAACTTCAGGCATAGCGACGGGTGGCTCTACTTTCCTCTCTGCTTTTTCTACGCTTATCGTGTGAGACACATCAGGTCTCTCTCTCTCATTTGTGGTCAGGCAAACGATCGCATCCTTCCATTCCTTTGCCCAGGGTGTATCTAATATTTCAGTGTGCTTTGTTGCTGTCCTCTTCACTCCTATCGCCTTAACATGACATGCTTTCTCGCACGCACCGCAGTACGTGCAGAAATCCCGCACCACATCGATCTTCTTATCTTTCGGGATGATCCATGCCTTTGAGGGACAGACATTGAAACAACCGTGGCATCCCACAGGGTCGCAGCCTTTGAGTTTTGCATCTATCAGCTCTATATCACCCTCAAAAGGTTTTGTCACCTTTGCGGCATCGTATGGGCACACCGCCTCGCACCAGCCGCACCGCGTGCATTTGTTATCATCCACTTTGATATTCCCGGTGAGCTTCGGCGCTTCCCCGAAAAAGTCCCCCTTCACCTTTATGGCATCCTCCGGGCAGAACGGGACGCAGATGCCGCAGTAATCGCACTTTTCACGGTCAACAAGGAGGTTATCAAAAGGCACAAGTGCATCGGCTGTGGATTTCCTGTCAATGAGAACGAAAGCAGGGCACAGCTCTGCGCATGCACCGCAGAGGGTGCATTTTTCCATGTCAACTTCTATCTCGCCCTTCCTGCCATCTCTGAAGGGTGCTGCGGTCTCTTTTTTCGGGAAAGTGAACTCGACGGCAATCGCTTCTCCAGGACATGCTTTCTTACAGAGCAGGCACGGAAGGCACTTTTCATTGAAGGTAACGCTTGAATCAAGATGCGGGAACTCTGTTAATTCAAATATGTCCTTGTCATTTATTGAAAGCCTGACCGCTTTTACAGGGCAGAAGGCTGCGCACATACCACAAAAAGAACATTTTGTATGGTCAATTATAACAGGCGGGGCATCCATACCTGTAGCTATTTCTATCAGGGGTCCAGCTTCGATTGCTTTTTTGGGGCATATTTCAATGCATATTCCGCAGCCGTTGCAGCGCTTGTAATCATAATCAAGGGTCTTTTTTGATTTCCCGGTCTTTTGAGTGTACAGGAAATGCGAATCCCTGACCTCGCTATCAACCGTTACTTCAAGTTTTTCTTCTGTCATGTCATCCCTTGAATTCGCTGCCTGCCGGACCTATTTCTTTAAGTTGTTCCACATAGTCCTTTACTATCCCTGCGAACTTCCTGCCTTCGCTTGCTGCAAGCCATTCTACCCGCAGACGCCTCTGGTCAAACCCAAGGTCGACGAGCAATTTAGTAAGGACATTCATCCTCTGGAGGGCGCAGTAGTTCCCTATGGTATAGTGACATTCTCCCAGCCTGCATCCTGCAACGAGCACGCCGTCTGCCCCACGTCGCAGAGCTTCCAGGACAAATGATGGGTTCACCCTTCCTGAGCAAAGCACACTGATGCTACGTATGTTGGTAGGATACTGCAATCGCAGGGAACCTGCAAGGTCGGCGGCTGCATCGCTGCACCAGTGGCAGAGAAAACCTATCACAAGCGGGAATTCGTGTATCTCGCGCGTTGCTTCAGCTATCTGGGCCATGATCGCATCATCAGTATAATTCCGGATCTGGATCGCTCCATTCGGGCACGCAGCGCTGCAAGCGCCACAACCGTGGCAAGCGATCTCATCAACAGAGGCTTTTCCGTTATTTACTTTGATCCGTCCCAGTTCGCATACGTTCTCGCATATGCGGCAGCCGTCGCAGAG
>JAJRAP010000045.1 GCA_028679855.1 Candidatus Methanoperedens sp. | reverse complement strand
TACTAACCGCAACTTTTATGTTGAAGTATTTCAAATATAATTGAAATATGCTAAATGACGCAATAATGAGCGGACTCGTAAGCGTGTCTGATTACCTATCGGCACATGTGCTGGCATGTCTGGTTCCAGCGTTCTTCATCGCAGGTGCGATTGCCGTATTCGTTTCCAAGGATTCCGTGATAAGATATTTAAGCAGCAAAACTAGAAAAATCGTATCTTACAGCATCGCATCAGTCTCCGGAACCGTGCTTGCGGTCTGCAGCTGCACCATTTTACCTCTTTTCGCCGGAATATACAGGCGGGGAGCAGGCATAGGTCCTGCGACTACTTTTTTATATTCCGGCCCAGCCATCAATATACTGGCAATTATATACACGGCAAACATTTTAGGATTTAGTCTTGGTGCAGCAAGGGCAGTCATGGCAGTTTCCACGTCTATTATCATCGGATTGGTTATGGCTTCTCTATTTAAGGACTTTGACCTGAAAAATAGAACAAATGTTCAATTCGAAATGAATGAAGAGCGCAATCAGCCGCAATGGGTTTTACTGCTGCTTTTTGTTCTAATGGTCTTGATACTGGTTATTGGTACATCTAGCTTAAGTTTGACTACAAGACTGGGTATTATTGCCATGCTCATACTTGGTGTAATAATTCTGCTAAAATACTATTTTAACAGGGAAGAGATCAGGAATTGGGGATACGAAACATGGGATTTGACAAAAAAGATATTCCCTATACTGATAGTTGGAACTTTTATCGTGGGAGTAATAGCATATTATCTTCCGCCTGAGACCTTCCGGGCATTTTTAGGCGGGAACTCCTTCACATCGTGCTTTACAGCATCTATAATAGGCGCGCTGCTGTATATGCCGACGCTGCTTGAGGTTCCAATCGTCAGCACGACCTTTGGATATTCAGCAGGGATCATAGGTAGTGGACCTGCGCTTTCACTGCTCTTAGCTGGACCTGCGGTAAGTCTTCCAAGTATGCTTGTACTGCGCGGTATCATGGGTACAACCAGGACAGCAACGTTCATCTTGCTGGTTGTATTGATTTCGACATTTGCAGGGTTTACTTATGGAAAGGTAGTGGGATAATGAACGGAAAAGTGATGCGTTTGGGTAAAACTTGCTGTCCGTCAGGCGCCCCTAAAGTAACAATGGTAAATGTGGGAGGCGTTAAAGTAGGTATAATAGCCTTAGGTGAGATATTTAAAAAGCTCTATGAATCAGGGAAAAATCCAGAGGATGTTAAAAAGGAGGAACTTGTAAAGGAGTTTTCAATCTACAATTATATACCTTCTGAGGCTCAGAATGAGTATGCAGAGGCGTTAATGGAAGAATATAGAAACTACTGTAAGGAGAAATCAAAATGAAGATTGAGATTTTAGGAACCGGATGTGCTAAATGTAAAAAATTGATGGAAATTACAAAGGAAACCGTAGCTGAACTCGGTATTAACGCTGAGATCGTCAAAGTTGATAAAATCGATGAGATTATGAATTACGGCGTTATGATGACTCCTGCGATCGCTATTGACGAGGAAATAAAAGCTGCAGGCAGGATTCCGTCAAAAGATGAAATAAAAAAATGGATAAACGAGAAGAAATAAGGAGGATATCAAGATGGCTGAATGTTGCACTGGTGGTACAAGACTGATTTATTCCTGTTCCGGCGGCTCTAATGTCGGGGAAATTGCAGACAGGGTGGCACGAAAACTGAGGTCTGAAGGTTTTGGTACAATGACCTGCCTTGCATCAATAGGAGCGCATTTATCAGGATTTGTTGAATCCGCCTGTAAATGTAGAAATCGTGGATGAAACTACCACAAAATTTTTGCAAATTATACTTAAGAAATGACACTTAAAATTACAATCTTTTTGAACCCGCCATCGGGTTGTGGATGCTGCGGAAACTCATGGCAACTGGACAGTACCGTTATCCGTGTTTTTGCATTTGTTAAAAATTTGAAATCGGAATTTGGTGAAGATGTTGATATTAAGGCAATACCGCTCAGTTCAAATGACGTTGAAAAATACCCTGTGATAACTAAACTTAAAGCTAAGAAAAATTTGAAAAGTCCAATTATAATGGTGAATAATGTTATCAAATCTATTGGGAGGTATCCTTCAGATGATGAAATCAAAATTTGGAGGAGTGAAAAAAACGAATTCTGCGGCGGGGGAGATAAATAGCTCATGAGCATTAAATTGTGGTGTTAAAATGTGAGTGCTGATGAATATACCCAGGAGGATAGGAGAAAATGCGAAATCAGACTACATAAACGTCTTGCATGGGTTGGTACTCAATATCCCGAAAATCTGGATGTGCAAGGCAAAAATATCAAAATAAGAGAGTTCATATTTGACCTTATAACAAAAAACAGGCTATCTAGCAAGGATTTAAAAGAAATAAAAATCCTCCTGGACATACTTCAGGAGATAAAACTCAGGAAAGAAAAAGATCTTGAGACCCTAAAGCTAACAATTTCAGAAGGAAGACAACTATGCGATGAAATAGCTGGACTTATCAGAGCCGTGGATACTCTCAAAGACCTGCCAAAAATGAGAGAAAAAGGAGAGTTTTATCGAAAGTCCAAGGAAAACAGAATACGGCGTGAAAAAAGATGGATAAAATATTTAGAGAATTTAAAAAAATGAAAATATGATCACATCAAGTCAGATACGAAATGTATGTCGAAAGAATCGAAAAAGTGCTTCCCTGTCTCTCAGACCCGTGGAAGCTTCGGATAATAGCCCATCTTAACATCCCGCCTGACCTTAAAGAGCTGGCGGAAGCGCTGGGTGCACGATACTCCGAGAGCCTGGGCGTGGTACTGGTGCGCCTTGGAAAGCGTGAGGTAAATTTTTTCGCAAGCGGAAAAGTAACTATCAGAGAGGTTAATGACATAGAGGAAGGCAAGAGGCTTGTCAATTCCATACTTGCCATGGCTGCACAGAAGCAGATGCTAAAAGAACTGTAAGGTCGTTCAAATTGATTTGAAAACATAAAATGCAGGATGAATGAAATCCTCTCCGAAATAAGCAATTTGCGTGAGCACAACAAGCCGCAAATCTCGCATTAGGCTTAGTCACATTCGCCATATTTTATATCTATTCTAACAAGACCAGCAAAGCCATAATTCCAACTCCAAATATTATTGAGATAAATTGCAATCTCATGTAAAATAACAGCCAATGTGGTTGCAATCCCGATGGGAATACTCACAGTATAGCTGGCTCCGATAAGCATTCCATCAATCAGGTTATGAACTCGTCGCCAATTAGATTCATGACGGCTACCGGGTGCGGATGACCTTCAGGAGCAGGAATGTGGCAAGGCTCCAACGTATAAATTTTTCCAATCACAATCCTTTCCTTAAACTCCTCTTATGGAATCTATTCGATAATGAGATGAATATAATGCTAAACACAGCTAACATTGTGAAATCAATGATTAAGGGGATATGTGACTCACCACGAAAACTTAGATTGAATATATCAACTAAATAGGTAATGGGCGAAAAGTAAACCGCTGTTCTTCCGATTCCTTGCAGGTTCTCTAAAGGTATGAAAATTCCGCTTATAAAAATCAGCGGGAAGCGGACAAGACCGGAGAGCATCATAATCTGTGAAGGAGAGCTGCTTGATGGAGATGCCAATAAAACACCGAGAGAAGAAAAACAAAAAGCCCCTAACAATATGCTGATACTCAAAAGCAAAATGCCAAAAATGTTTAAATTGTAATTCAAAAATACCAGCCCCACGATTAAGATGATAAGGTTTATCACAATGCCGAAAATCATACCTGCTGCCGTGTCTCCCAAAATAACTGTATTTATATTAACTGGAAACGACAGCAATCTTTCATAAGTCCCTGCCTGTTTTTCCCATGGGGTAATGAGGGGACCTACTGATGAAGCTGTAAAGAAAAAGAACATTGCCAAAAGCCCTGGAAAGAAAATCTGAAAATCTATCTCTCGCCCAAGATAAAAAGACAGAAACATAAATAGAGGAAACAAGAAACCAAATATTAGAACCGGTGCCTTGGCATAGTAAATTCGCATGTCCTTTTCTGCTACAAGCATTACTCCGCGGAAAAATTGGCTGTTCAAATCTCTAATCTGCATAATCTTTGCTCTCAGTTAATTTTACAAATGCATCTTCCAAACTTGCTCCACATATATTCATGGAAATTATTGTTAAATCTTGATCCTCAGCAAATCTGACTAAATACTTTGTGAGTTTATCAGGGTTGTCTGTATAGAATTTCCATTTATCTCCCAATTTTTCCATCCTGCTCGCTAATCCACTTTTTTCAATCAAACTGCCATCAATCATCTTATGAAAAGATATTTCAACTGACTGAGTCTTATCAAAAGTTCTCTTCAATCTTTCAGGAGCATCGATAGCCACTATCTTACCTTTATTAATAATCCCCACTCTTTCGCATAGTATATTTGCTTCTTCAATATTGTGAGTGGTTAAAAAGATGGTCGTTCCTTTCTGATTCATTTCCTTGATAATATTTCTAATCAATCGTTGACTTTGAACATCTAATCCTGAGGTGGGCTCATCCAGAAACAGGATTTCGGGATCGGGAACAATGGCACTTGCAACATTAACCCTTTGCTTCATGCCTTTTGAAAAAGTTCTCACAGGATCGTTTTTCCTTTCATAGAGCCCAAATTGCTCTAAAAGACTATCTGCTTTTTTATCGAGTTCTCTTTTGGAAATCCCATAGAATCTGCCTGCCATTATGATATTCTGTTTTGCAGTTAAGTCTACATAGATATTTCCCATTTCCGGGATAACTCCCATTTTCATTTTTGCTTTGATTGTATTTTTTCTTATATCAACTCCATCTATGAAAATATCTCCCGAATCCGGGGTAAGCAGACCTGTCAGCATCCTTATGGTGGTGGTCTTTCCTGCACCGTTGGGACCGAGAAAGCCAAATATCTCGCCCTTCTCAACCTCGAAACTTATGTGGTTTACTGCTGTTAAATCACCGAACTGTTTCGTCAGGTTCTTGACTTCAATGGCGTTCATGTTGATCTTGGTTCTAAACCTAATGCGGCTGCTGTATGCCAACCAGGCTCATGCGCGTACGGGGCGCTATTCCCCTTACTCCGTCTTTTGGAACAAATATCATGTGATTAGGTTTAACATCATACCGTTCTGTACCGGCTGTTATGGTTCCCTCCCCCTCGATTACATGGAATAGTACCGCGTATGGTTCCGGGTGGGGCGAAATCTCCTGTCCTTTTTCAAGGCATACCAGAACAACATTGAACCAATCCGTCCTGAGAACTTCCTTTACAACCCGCGCCGTTCTGCTGTACTCAATAAGGTCCTGCATATCTATGTGTTCCATTATTTTCCCTTTATTCGCTCTTGAATTCTTTCAGCTCTTCCTCTACTCCTTCCATTTCACTCTTCAACGATTCCAGATACTCTTCGAGCATCTCT
Source organism: Candidatus Methanoperedens sp. (assembly GCA_028679855.1). Lineage (GTDB taxonomy): Archaea > Halobacteriota > Methanosarcinia > Methanosarcinales > Methanoperedenaceae > Methanoperedens. Next base: position 3,250 of record JAJRAP010000045.1, on the reverse strand, counting down.
ATTCGTTCTTTCTTGCTCAGGAATCTTCTTCCTCCACTGCCGCAGGAGCACATTCCATGCGCCATATTAGCCCGTGGGGATATAAACCCGTGGCACCCATGCTCTATTTCTCCGTAACACATGCTATTTCACCTCCTTTTTCTTCTCTAACAATTCTATCACTATTTCCTTAATTTTCAATTTCCACACCTTTTCAGGTGCGCCGCCCTTCGCTTCCCTGTAGGATGCTGCCTCGATAATCCCGGCGCGCTTGAGTGCAGAAAGATGAAAGTATAGCCCGGCAAAGGTCAGCCCTGCTTCACCGAGCTTGAGCTCTTCATAGATTTCTTTGGTACTTTTCTCACCAGTGCCAATACAGTCGATGATGTCCCACCTCGTCGGGCAGTGCAGAGCCTGGATATACTTTCGAATACCATTCATCCGTTCGGGCAGATTCTGACCTTGACACATAAGTATATTCCTTCAATATTTGAGTATTATACAGTAGTATTATAGTAAAATATTATAAGACTTTCGATAAGAATTATTTTGATGTACCTCGCTTTGGATTACCCCGGGCATCGATGCTAAAGATTTTTTTGTTACCCACAATAACAACAAATCCGCCTCCATCATATCCTTTTACAGGCTCTTCCTGCATTTCAGGAAAAGCGAGAGGTTGCAGAAGGGTTTGATATGATTCTAAATATCTTATTCCTACCTCATCAAACATTCCAATGATTTCGTTACCTGAATAAAAGGTTGATATTTTGTAAAACTCACTTTTCTCCTTTTTGGCTTCATAGAGCCTTCCTAACTGGCTATCTTTATTGATTTCCGCAACAATCAGTCTGCCGCCTCTCTTTAAAACCCTATGAGCCTCACTCAGGACATTTACTGGATTTTCCACAAAACAAAGAGTAACCACTATGAGAACAAAATCAAAGGTATTATCTTTAAATGGCAGATTTTCACCAACCCCCTGGATTACTTGAATACCACGCTCTTTCGCAAGCTTTAGCATGTTCCTTGAGAGATCAATTCCTATTTCTGCTCCAAGAGGTTGAGCAAACCGCCCGCTTCCAACTCCGATCTCCAGACCCAAACCCTCAGGAATAACTTTTTTCAGGGCTTTAAGTTCTGAGGAATAAGTAGCCTCATTCTTCTCAAACCATACTTCATATTTTTTCCAGTTTCTATCAAATATTTCAACACTTTTTACAACCATTCCATCAGCCAAGCTTAATATCGAAGCCAATATTTATAATATGCTTCCTGGCGTTCTTTTCGACGCTACATCCGTGCCTGCTGCACCCATAGCTATCCCCACATCAGAAACAGCCATAGCAGGAGCATCGTTTATACCGTCCCATAGCTCTCTAGCTCTGTTTTATAATGCTGCCAATTATTGTATCGAGATTCTGAGCCATCAAATCAATATTATCTTCCGTATTGTGTGGGGTCACTTTCAGAATGTTATTTACTATAATCGATGGTGTTTCATCCACAAAATAAGTTTGAGAAAGCTGAATATTCGCCTGTGCCTGTTTCCTGGCTTCTCCTTTCTCGAGCTTTGAGTTGAATTCCTCTCCTAGACCGATGCTTGCGGCTATTCTCTTCAGTTCGTTTATATCACTTATATCTTTTCCTTCCTTGAACTGAGCTTTAAATAGTGCTTCACGTATCTCCTTCTCTTTTCCCAATTGTTCAGCAATGATATATGCCTCGACGCTGTTTGTCGACTGACCACCCCATACGATGGGCTTATAGACTACCTGGAGCCGTTCACCGTATTTTTCCAAAATAGCAGGCATCCTGTTTTCAAGTCCATAACAGTGATCGCAATAAAAGCTCATGAACTCTGTCACCACGACTTTTCCCTGATAAGGAGTTGGGTTTCTGGAAAGCTGTGTATATTTACCCTCTATCTTTTTTACATCCAGCGAATTAGAAGCACCTTCCTGTGGGTTGAGATAATAATAGCCTAAAACAATCACGGTGAGGACTGCTATACCGATGATTGCTTTCTTTGTATTGTTCGACTTCGATACTCTGTTACTGTTTCTCATTTTTTTCTTTGCCATAAATATCACTTCATATTATATTTAAATACATCAAAATCGCTATTACCAGTAGACTCAAGCCTGTAATTAGACGGAGAGCTGACCTTTTTTCCTTTCTGAACTTTTCAACTTTTTCCGGATTTAATCCAAAAGCGATGGCAAAACCCAGAACAAGCACAGGAAGAACAACTCCGAAATTGTATGCTGCAAGATACAGTATCCCCTCACCGCTGCCGCTCCTTACAATATCGAGTATCACAAAATAGACCGCGCCCACACATGGGGCTTTTATTAGAGAGAAAAGCGCCCCGATGAAGAACGCTGCCGGAAGGCTCACATTTTTTGTCACGCTCTCTGTGAGACGGATAAAAGATTTCGGGGTATAGAAGGAGGATTCGGTGTTTTTCCGAAGGTGCCAGGCATCATACACATGCCATAACCCCAGTACTGCTATCAGAATGACAAGGAAGTCCTTGATCGATGACTGAAGCGCTGGCATCTGTTCAATAATGTTCAGGAGACCTATCCCGACGATCAGGTAAGTCACAAAGATCCCAAGGCTGAACATCAGGACTATCAGCAGAACATTTCTCCTTCGGCCTGTTGTTGCGAGGGTGACAGATGCGATAAAAGCCAATATCGCAAGAAGGCAGGGGTTAAATCCGGCCAGGAAACCAACTACAAATACCGAGGGGACAGAGAGTATTATCTTCTGCTGGACGGAGGCGCTTGCTGGTGATATGGATGCTTTTTCGATAGAATCTTTCAGTAGTTCCTCAAGGCGTGTGATGTTCCCTTCGTAATCACTGTATGAGATGAGCTTTTGTTGGTTTATTACGATCGAAGGGACTCCGGGAAGCTGGTATTTTGTTGCAAGAGATAATCCTTCATCAGTAAGGATATTGTATTTTGAAAAGCTGACATTATCAGCATACAAATTTACAACGCTGTCTATTACCGGTGCCGCTTTTGCGCATTTCTGGCATGCAGGATCGTAGAAGTATTCAACTATCACTGTCCCGTTATTTTTTTTAGTGCCTGTTGCAGCAGAGGTCTGTTCCACCCCTACAGACTTGTTTATATCCAGTTCTTCGGAAGCATTTGTTACTTCTCTTTCAAGTCTGATCTCTTTATAGCTCTCATAGGTCTGTTTACCGATCGAGATGGTGGCATTAATCGCATAAGAACCTGGAGAGAGGGCAGAGCAT
>JAJRAP010000044.1 GCA_028679855.1 Candidatus Methanoperedens sp. | reverse complement strand
TTTCCAGATATATCCTTTCCTTTATCAATTCTTTGACCTTATCTTCTCTTGATAGCTGTTTTGAATATGTCTTGTCGTCTATCTCGATCGTGAGGTCGCCATCATAGCCAGAGTCCTCAAGCGCGGTCAATATAGAATCCATGTTCTTCTTGAGGTGTGAAGGATAGTGCGGCTTGTCATTATGTGGGGCGCCTATATGCACGTTGATTATACGGTCTGCGAGTTCTTCTATGAATAACATGGCAGTTTCAGGCGAGGTGATGAATGCATGCACTACGTCAAATGTGAAAAAAAGTCCAGGGAATTTCGTAAGTACGCTTTTCATTTCATCTGGTGTCGAGCACATGTTTTGCACTCCAGGCATGCTGTTCTCAAGTGAGAGCCGAAGATTAAGCCGGTCTGCCTTTTCCTTGCAGACTTTCAGATATTTCAAGAATTTTTCCCGGTCCTCGTCCGTTGGAGCACGGTGGACAGTTCTCCTGCCTGGATGAATAGTAATTACTCTTGCCCCAATATTTTTCGCCAGGTCAAGAGACCACAGAGTCTCTCTTATTGTGACCTCATGAACATTATCGTTGATCGAAGCAGGATTTAGATCAAGAACCGGAGCATGGAGAGTGCAGCCCTCTGGCATCATGGAGATCGTTTCCTCGAGTGCGGCCAGAGCTATCGTATCGTGCCTACCCCTCCAGAAATCGGGAGTCTCAGCCCAGAACTCAATGCCCTTTATACCAGCCTCAAGCAGTATTTCTACGATATCATATACAGTATATTCCCACAGGAACATAGAAGCGCATGAGAGTTTCATTCCATACCCCAGATCATATTGGTTACGAGACTATATATATTGATTTCAGTCAATTGTCTTTGAGTGGCGAAGCTCAACAGCAATGCCTTTTCTGCATTCTTTTATCTCCCAGCCGCTCATCAGCGCCCGACCGACACCGAAGAACCTCTCGCCTTCCACGAGCACCTCATCACCCGGGCGTATCTGCGGGTCAGCTTCCAGCACCCCGGGAGCAAGGATGCTTCTATGGGGCAAAAAGTCACCTATCTTCACTCTGTAGTGGGGCTGGGCGGCAAGGCGCAGTCCCCCCTCAACTGTGAGCGCGATAGTCCCATATTGCGGTATCAATGTTGCGAGCTGTTTTCCTGAGAATAACTGGAATTTCGGGAATGGAGCTTTAACAACAGCACCGGATACAAGGAAATCGCCAACTCCTTTTCCGAACTGGTAATCCGCCGCAGCGCGCATGAGATCAAGTTTTGCCTCTTCTCCTGACCGTTTTTTAACATTCTCAAATACTGAAACTTCCTGTTCAAGTTTTGCGAGGGATGCGCGCGAAGTCACGCTTTCATCGGCGGTGTAGACAAAGTTAAGCCCAATCTCCCCTGCCACATCCTCGCATATTTCTCTGTATGCGCCGTGGACGTGCGCGACAATATTCTTGTAGCTGTTTTTCTGGAGATACGAACGCAGGCAGCCGCCAACCCATGCTCTCTCTTCTTTGTCCCAGTAGCCCGTCACCGGGGTATCGTAATGCGCTGCGGGGTACATCAATTCAAGCTCGCGCGGGACAATGCCCATGGGGGAGGTGATAATCACCTCGTGCACGTATCTTCGGTATTTTCCGAGGGCATTGATGAATTTCTGGTGGGAAATGGAAATAGAGTACGGTTTTTTTGCAGAGCAGGGAAGTAACACAAGTGTATCCAGGTCAGGCGGGGCGTATCGTTCCAGCACCCGCTCTGCGAACCGCCTAATCTCTACCCTGTTCATGGATTCCGCGGTGTTAGCGTACAGCGTACTTGACCTGAAGAGCGGTGTCCTTTTCTCAAGGAATGTACTTTCGGTGTCGATAAGCCGCAGCGCTGCGGTGAGCCAGGGGTGCGCCCTGCATTGGCGTTCTATGTACTCGCGAAGATGACCCGACCTGATGTGTTCGCGAATCGTGCGCATCTCCTCGCCAAGTTTCAATATATTGTGCTTAGATAGTGCCTCTGCACGCTCTTTTTTTGAGAGTTTGATAAGTTCCTGCGACGTGCTTGATGAACATACAGGGCATGCGCAGGGGAATTCATGCATTCTGTCGAGATGGTATTCGCCTGAATTCGTAAGATATATATCCTGATACCCTTTGATCGTCGGCAGGGTTTCATCCACAATATCCACACCCATGTAAACAAGCATTGAGAGGTTCGCAGGCGTTGCAAGGGCAGGCACATACAGAAGCGAGTCTGCGCGTGTGCTCTCCTTTAGTTTAATAATGGAATTTACGAAGTCCCTGGCATGGTTATCAAGCTGTTTTGCCGCGCCAAGTGTGTACAGTTCTGCTTCGATGGGTTTCTGGTGGAAGGGATGGATTATCATGCCTGTGCAGCCTGAGCTTGCTTTTATTTGCGAAATCGCGGCGCCTGTGTCGAAGGAGTTTTGCATTTCTTCTATGATATCATCTTCTGTGTTAAGGGGCAGGGATTTATGAGGAGCGATGACGATCTTTTTCGATATGCCTTCCGGTATCCCGGCATTCTGCCACAGGGAGCCTGAGTCTATTATCGGAGAATCCTTCTCATGTATCTGAATAATGGCAGGGGTTGAAAGCTCCCTGTCCAGGGTAAGTTTGCCTATCCTGGCGGCGCCGTCGCGATGGGTAATTTCGAAGATTTTGGTCATGTGGGGCTCAAGGTCTAAATCCAACCGCAGATGAACGCGGATGAACGCAGATTTTGTTGTTTCGAAGTGCTATTAGGTGAGAGTTTTATTTAAACATGAGCCAGAACTGAGCTTTGCACTTAAAGTCTGTCTTTCTATTGAGTTTCTTATGGCAATTATCGCATACAGCATGAGAATCGATAGACTCAAGTAATTGAGCTACCTGTTTGCAATAAAAAGATAACTTGCTGTATTAATTGGTCTGTGAATTTCTGGTATGTGATCAATATGGGAATTCGTGGACCGAAATCAAAATTCAGTGATATTGCCTGTCCAAATACCTCGTGTCGAGACTTTGGAATTGTGGATATGGAAAATATTGTTGGAAATGGAACATATGAAACACAGAATGAAAGAGTCAGGAAATTTGTTTGCAGAACCTGTGGAAAATCGTTCAACAGCAGGAATGGGACAGTTTTTCACGATCTCAGGACAAATAAAGATACCTTTATCCTTGGACTAAAGATGGTTCTGAACGACATCCCACTTAGAAAAATATCTTATGTATTAGATATAAAGTTGGATACCATAAGAGATTGGCTTCTTCGTGCTGCTAATCATAGCGAAAAAGTCAACGAGATATTCTTGAAAGATTTGAAGAT
>JAJRAP010000043.1 GCA_028679855.1 Candidatus Methanoperedens sp. | reverse complement strand
CGCTTCTGGATTGAGAGGGCTCTGGAAGATGGAAAAGGTGAAGCTGGACTGGCAGATTATCAAGTACGCGGTTGGACTGGATGGCATCACCATATGGTTATGACATTGCTCGCAATGTTGTTCATTCTACAAATGGTGGTTAAATGGGGAGAAAAAGCCGAGATGATATCGGTGCAGGATATTAAGGAAGTTCTCGAAGTGATATTGCCAAGAAATGAGATTACGGAGGAGGAAATACTTGCAATTATTTTGCAGAAACAGAGAGCAAGATTATCCGCAAGAAAATCACATCACCGTAGAAATGGATTTGGAATATAAATCCTGAATGGCTGATGTCGATTGTTATGCTGAGAGTAGACTATCCCTCAGAGTTATGGTTTGTGGTGTTTTTCTGATAAAATTTCAATATGAGACAAAATTTTATCTTTTGGCATTGATTTTTTTTGTGAATATGTGGATTCCAGATGGTTTTGCGAATGACTTAAGTATTAATGTAACAAAGTCAAGATAATTGGTATATCCGAATTTCTCGGATACTTCTTTCTGTGGGAGTTTTTCCAAAAACAAAGCTCTCAAAACTTCATATTTTTTGATTAATTATGAAGAAAATGAGAAATATGCCTATAAATCAGGCTTTTTATACCAATGTCTTGGGAATTATTGAGTTATTTTCAATTTTAACATCAAAAATAACTAAAATATATTGGACATTAATACACCCTATTATTATGAACTGAATACTCTCAGATGATAGTGATTACGAAAAAAAATTGGATAAGAATCCTGAAAAAGCTATATAGAATTATGACGATTTAAGGGCGTTCGAAAATCGGTGATTAACCATCATAAAAATATTATAACTTTAGTCGGAACAATTTAGATATGCACCTTCGCAGCCGTAAAATCTTCAAGTGGCCATTTTCATAACGTTAAGAGCAGATCGATGCGAGCCGGCAAGAGGGACTTCCATGCGGAATAGCAATACTTAAACATCCTGCTGCTTATTCAGAGGCACATGGCAAAAGTTGAAGTCGTGATGGATGAAAGGGCTTTGCTTGCACGAGCCATGCTCAACCTCAGGCTGATAAAATTATCTTGGGCGCTTTTCTTTATCCTTTTCGGAGCGAGCTGGATTCTTGAAAGCCTCTATCAGTTAGAAAGTACGCAAAAATGGGCGCTCATATATGCTGGCACTGGCGCGATATTGCTTTTGCTGAATCTTCTGAGATTTATTTTCAAAATCCCTATTAGCAGGTTTACCACAGGGCTCGGAGTTCTTGGCGTGTTGATGGGTGTGGTGAATTATTATGCTCCTGGCAGCATTTCAATATGGGCTGCATCTGTACTTATTATCGGGTTCAGTATGCTGCTGGGTGCGCTAAAGAGATAATAAAATATTCTTACTTTTTGACACTAAGCGCGTGTTCCTCCGTGTTTCGTATTTTTTCCAGTATTGATAAATGTCTTTTGCAATAAGATTCATCAAGAGAATGGGAAATGATATGTACTGGACGATCAAAATCCACTCAGTTCCCCCACAGCATCTTCCACAGCAGAAAGCACTTCTCCTTTGAGAACCATTTCCCGGGCTTTATTTATGTCATGGTGCAGTATCCTGTCATCTTTCAGGTGCGAAATCCGGGACCTTACCAGTTTGTATGCTGCTTCAGCACCTGCACCCGCTCTTAGCGGTTTCCTAAAATCAAGACCCTGCGCCGAGCATAGCAGTTCTACGGCTACCACGTACGAAGCATTTTCAAAAATTTTCCCGGCTTTCAATGCCGCTGTCATTCCCATGCTCACATGATCTTCTTTATTAGCAGAAGTCGGTATGGAGTCCACACTTGCAGGATGGGCGAATACCTTGTTTTCTGAGACCAAAGCGGCTGCTGTCTATTGAGCCACCATGAATCCTGAATCAAGCCCCTCTTTCTATGTTAAGAATGCCGGAAGTTCGCTAAGATATGGATTGACCAGGCGTTCGATCCGCCGCTCGGAGACGCTGGCGATCTCAGAAAGGGCGATGCCCAGAAAATCAAGGGAAATGGCAATGATCTGGCCGTGAAAATTGCCGCAGGATATGACCTCATCTTCATCCGGGAACAGCAGCGGGTTATCGGTTGCAGCGTTGATCTCTATTTCGACTTTTTCTTTAACGAACGATAATGCATCTCTTGTGGCACCGATTATCTGGGGTATGCACCGCAGCGAATAGGCATCCTGCACTTTTTTATCATACCTGTGGGATTCCATGATCTCGCTTTCTGCTGTAAGACGTCTTAAGTTATCTGCACAGGTTATCTGTCCCCTGTGCGGTCTTACCGTGCTGACCTTTTCGTCATAGGCTCTTGCCGTCCCTTTCAGTGCTTCAAGGCTCATGGCTGCCGTTATTTCAGATGTCTTGACCAGGATCTCCGAATCATATACCAGCAAAGCTGCAATGGCAGTGATGACCTGTGTACCATTAATCAGGGCAAGCCCTTCTTTTGATGAAAGTTTTATTGTTGATATGCCTGCCCGCTCCATAGCATCTTTACCGCTCATCCTGTCCCCTTTGTAGAAGGCTTCGCCTTTGCCCAGCATTACAAGCACCATATGGGCAAGATTTGCCAGGTCGCCGCTTGCCCCAAGAGAACCCTTCTCAGGGATCACGGGATGTACTCCCCTGTTCAGCATGTGGATAAGTGTCTCGATGATCTCGACCCTGACCCCGGAATATCCTTTTGACAGTGAATTGGCGCGCAGCAGCATCGCCGCCCTTACTATATCCTCTGGAAGCGGGCTCCCCACCCCTGCGGAATGGCTGAGTATAAGGTTTTCCTGAAGTTTCTCGGATTGTTCTTTTGAGATGAATATGCTATCAAATGCTCCAAAACCTGTGGTCACGCCGTACACGACTTTTTCGGATGCCACAAGAGATTCCACGAACTCGCGGCATTTCATTACTTTTTTCCCGGCATCGGGTGAAAGTTTTACCTTTTCAAGATTGCGGGCAACTGAAACGATGTCATTGATGGAAAGAGTTTCACCGTCTATAATTACTGGCATAAGTACCTCATCGAACATTTAGATTGGGTTTTTTGCATTTAAACTATCCTGATGAAAGATATCATTATTGGACGATGGTATTGGAAAACGGAAGGTAGAGTAAAAGAGAGGTCTTCCGACCTTCCTCTTCTCGTCAAACCGAACGAACCGATTTCCGGTATTCGGCTTTCATCTGGCATATCCCATATCAGGAAGCAGATGTATCGCATTGATACATCCGCGAGATTTGGTCTTCAACAGTTATTCGACAATCTTCACGATCT
>JAJRAP010000042.1 GCA_028679855.1 Candidatus Methanoperedens sp. | reverse complement strand
GGTGATACAGTTTCTTGAAGAATTTAATGCTGAGTTCTTCATGCGGGATGTAATACTATTGCCGGAAGATGAGGCGGTTCTAAGCAAGAAAGATTAAATATGATATTTTTGTCCCAAAGCCGGTAATACCATACAACCTTTTATACTAAGTCAAATCTTACACGCACTTGCGGTTATTTCTGAATTCTTTTTCAGGAGGATATGAAAAAGGCGCAACAATAGGCGAGATCAAAAGATGTGCTACGACTACTGAAAATCCTGCCAGCGTTGTAGCTGAAGCTGCGGAAAAGTTAAAGGGCAAGCTTTTCCATCTCCAGAATATAGGTGAAAAATACTACTTCAGCAATCAACCCAACATTAACCGCATCCTTTTGAACAAAATGGAAAACGTCAAAGAAGAAGAACTCATTGATATGGAACAGGAGCTTTTAAGAGAAAGCATTAAGGGGGGAAAGCTCAAGGTTTTTATCTGGGAGGAAAATGCGGGCACTATTGCGGATTCTGAATAATTAAAACTTGTTATCCTGAAGAGAGAAAACACAGAAATAATGAAAAATATCCTGAAAACCAAAGGGCAGACCCCACGGGTTAACATAAACACTCTTTTTTTCCTATATCCATTGGAATCCGAAAGATCAGGTTTTATCAATACCATGAAGCGCAAAATTGCATACGAAAGTATTGAAAAAGATAAAAACCTGAACCTATCTGATGAACAGAAAAAAGAGGTTAAGAAAGAACTAAAGAAAACGGAGAACAACTTAAAAGAATCAATACGCAGGTTCTACCGGATGGTTGCTGTTCCGGATAAAGATGGATTAAAGAGTAATGACCTGGGGATACCCACCTATGGGGAGGAAAAAGGGCTCAGTCAAGAGGTATATGAAAAACTGCGTTCTGATGGGGAGATACTGGAAAAAATTGCACCATTAGTTCTCAGGGAGAAGTATCTAACTGGCAGAGAATATGTTTCTACAGAGCAACTCTATCATTCATCGCTTAAGACTCCTGGTGAAACAAGAACGATCAATAGGGCTATCTGGGAACAGGGAATAGCAGAAGGTGTATCAAAAGGGCTCTTCGGGCTGGGTGATCTAGAATCAAATAAACCGATATGCAGATATTTTAAAGAAAAGGTATCGATTGCTCTATCAGGGAATGAGATTGTTATCAGTGAAGCATTGTGTAACGATCAAAGGAAGAAAGAGGAAAAAATCTCAATGCCTCCGAGACTGAAATATCGAAGGAGACACATGATATCGATAAATATAAAACCAGAGAGAAAAAGCAAGAATCTCTTGTTAAGACGCGAAGTGAGATTCAACTCAGATTTAAAGTGCCGAAGGGCAAAATAGCCAATATCATGGGGGTAATGAATCTTTTGCAGAGCAAATTTGAAACTTTGGAGATCGAACTTATTGCTAATGATGGAGCGATCACAGAACAGGATTATGAAGACAAAATAAAAGAGGCATTCAGGCAATTAGGGATCGGATTGGATGAGGAATGAAAATCAATATCTTATAAATTATTTGAATTTTTTTGGCTGTGGGAATTAATAATATGGAAGAACAGGGACATATATTTGCAGTGGAGGAAAGTATCGAATGTTTAGTTAATGAGTTTGTAAAAAATCCGCAGCAGTTCACAAGAGAACAATTGTTGCACTATAAATTTCATGATATTCTGTGTGGAAAAACGTCCTTGAAATTCAGATGGGAATATCCCACTAAAGAGTTTTATGCCCGAAACGGAGGCACTCTAAAAACCGATACGGAATCCAGTCATAAAGCAAGATATGACCTAGCTCTGATAGACGAATCAAGAGAAGAGATACCATTTGCTTTTGAGTTCAAGCTCGATATTGATGGAGGTTCAGAAAATATAGGAAAGGACTTCTTCCGTGAACATATAAGAAATGATTATGAGAAGCTGACTAACCCGGCAAACCATGTTGAAATGGGTTACATTATTTATTTTATCTGGAGTGAAATTATCGAAAGGTCTTCAGAGCAAAGGCTGCAACGGAAAATAAAGCAGCATGCGACTAATAAAGAAATTTTGTGGAGTGTGATATCTTAAAAGGGTGCATGTCTTCAAGAGTCAGAACACTACCAGATGGTTGGGCTAACCTAAAATAAATCTGACTTATTTATAAAATAAAATAATTTGATATAATTATATTTTTATCTCCCTCACACTCGCCGTCCACATGTCCGCCCAGTGTAGCAACAGCAGCAGCGGCTCTTCCTTATGCGCCACCGAGCGCCCCTCAGGCACATACATCCCATCATGGTAAGCGATCGCCTGCGCCCCGGCATCTGAAAGCGGGATATACACTGAAACATTTATAATACACTTGTTACAATATTGTCACGTATGTTACAAAAATATAACAAATGGAAAGTACTAAAAGTTTTTTTTGAAAATCCTATGCCGAAAGATGCAGGATTTCAACTAAGGGAGATAAGCAGAATAGTATCTCTTGCCACAACATCTGTCAAGCTGTACTTGAACGAAATGGTTGATGAAGGACTGATTATCAGGACAAAGCACAGGTTATTTACATATCCTGTTTATCAGGCAAATTTTGATAGCATGGAGTTCAAGCTCCTTAAAAAAATTGATACAATAATAACCCTGAAGGAATCGGGTTTAATAGAATATCTGGAAAACCAATGTTTACCTGATGTTATTATTTTATTTGGTTCTGCATCAAAAGGAGAAGATATTATGGAAAGTGATATCGATCTATTTCTTGTCTCTAAGGAAAGAAAACTGGATCTTCTTGATTTTGAAACTAAACTCAAGAGAAATATTAGCCTGCTCTTCAGTGAAAACTTTGGCGAACTCAGCAATGAATTGAAAAATAATATAATAAATGGAGTTATCTTGAAAGGATATCTGAAGGTGTTCTGATGGAAGAAGGTATTATAAAAACCGCTCCAGACAGGGAAAAGGCAAAATCCATATTAAAAATGGTGGAAACCACATTGGAAATGATAGACACCATTGATTCAAGGAAATTCACTTCCCATGTCGTAAAGGAATATTACGAAGTCATCCGCGAGCTAATTACGGTGATTCTGCTGCTTGATGGTTATAAGACGCATGGAGAAGGAGCGCATAAAAAGTTGATAGAGTACATTGAGAGGAATTACGCGGAATTCAAAGTACATGATATTACGCTCATCGATGACCTGCGAATAATAAGAAACAAGATTTCCTATAACGGTTTTTTCGTTACAGACGATTATCTGGAACGAAAAAGGAAAGATATACTGATGCTCATAGACAATTTAAGAGTAATTATCTATAAGAAATTATGATTTTCTCTTCCTCACACTCGCCGTCCACATATCCCCTCAGGTAGAGCAGCTGCCACAGATATATTCGTGCGCCCCGTATGTATCAAGGTCAAATTCGAACGTGCCCTCACCGCACGACTCGCACACTTTCCTCTTCATTACGATTTCTGGTATATTAATAATGATGATTTTGGTGAATCGGCTCATCCTTATATTCTCATGCGGCATAGCACAGGGCATGGCAAGCTACCAGACTATCGTAAAGGATGTAATAAAGAAATCCGATATCCTTCTTGAAGTAGTAGATGCCAGGTTTCCAGACGAGACACGAAACAGCGAGGTCGAACGTGAAATAGCCCGTTCAAAGAAGCCATTCATAATTGTCATAAACAAATGCGATCTTGTATCAAAGGAAACACTTGAAAGAACCAAGATACGCCTGTCAAAAATTGCGCCAACTGTCTTTAT
>JAJRAP010000041.1 GCA_028679855.1 Candidatus Methanoperedens sp. | reverse complement strand
TGATCCGATACCGATTCGACGAGCAGGATATAATGGGACATTGGATATGTATGATTTTGTCGAATATGAAATTTAAAAAGGTGCTAATTTTTATAAATCAACACGAAAGTTAATGACCCCGGTTTTGTCAAGGAAAACAAACCGGGGGGAGCCAAAGTAGAAAAAATCATCTCTGAAGAGTATAAAGGTGAAATTGGAGATACCCAGACATTTGCCACGATTCTAACTCTGGAACAGTTAAACAAAGGCGTTCCCGCTATTCTTGAGATAAAGGAAGATATGCATCAATAATATTTTGCCATGACTGCGCAATGGTCAGAATGGAAAGGCTCTAAATTTATTAGCTCCTTAACATCGAAACACTCCCTCAACTTATTTATCTCGATATGGCTCACTTCATCCGTATTTTTAACAGAATCGATGCTCCTTGATTTTATAATAAGGACAAGTAACCCCCCTTTCTTGAGGAAAAGTTCAGCATTTCTGATCGCTAGCACTGCCTGCTCGCGCTGGGCAACGTCCTGATATATAAGGTCAACCTGTGTTACCATATTTCTGTATACCTCTGGATGCCTGGCATCCGCAAGTATCGGTATAAGGTTCATTCTGGTGGTGCTGGTGCGGATAAGGTCTTTCATTGCGCGGGGTGAGAATTCCACAGCAAAGACCGTCCCATCAGAAACAATATCCGATACATGGCTTGCCGTTGTCCCGTTGGCAGCACCGAGATACAGCACTGAGGACTCCTTTCTTAGAGGTATGAATACCCCTTTAATAAGAAGGGCAGCAAGCTTGCTGTGGAACGGATCCCAGATGCGGTATTTTTCTTTCCCGACTTTTATGGTCTTTTCACCCTGCACTACGGGAACAAGAGCTTTTGTGACTAATCTTTTTGAACCATCCTTGGCAAAAAAAGAAAAAACGTTGTAAAGTCTGTTTGGTATTAGATTAATCTCTTCCATTTTTCATTTCTTAACTTTCCTTTATCAACCGCGCAATATCGTCCCCGACATCAGAGGTCGTATTTGACCCACCCATGTCGTATGTTTTCACTTTTCCATTTACAATATTCTGCTCAATCGCCCTGACAATTGCGGACGAGGCTTCCGTTTCACCTATCTGGTCAAGAAGCAGCGCTCCTGCCCAGATGGTGGCTATGGGGTTCACCTTGTTCAACCCTTTATATTTCGGCGCGCTTCCGTGTATGGGCTCGAACATGCTCGTGCCTTCAGGATTAATGTTCCCGCCTGGAGCAAGACCAAGACCGCCCTGGATCATCGCGCCAAGGTCTGTGATTATGTCCCCGAACATGTTGGGCGCAACTACAGTATCGAACCACTCGGGGTTCTTAACGAACCACATGGTTATAGCATCCACGAAATTGAAATCCGTCTTTACATCAGGGTATTCGCGGCCGACTGATGTGAACTCCTCTCTCCAGAAACCGTATATATCCGACAGAACGTTCGCCTTATCAACTGACGACAGGTGTTTTTTCCTGTTTTTTGCAAGCTCAAAAGCGTAGCGGATCACCCTTCGAGTGCCTTCCTTACTGATGAGTCCCAGCTGGTAGCCTATCTCATCACTGTCAGAGTCTATATCTAGCCCGAATTTCACATTGTACAGGTTACGCATGACTTCAAGCTTCTTCTTGCTTTTTCCCTTTTTAGCGCGCCCGCCTATGCCTATATAGAAATCTTCGGTATTCTCGCGCACTACTACGAAATCAATGTCTTTCGGGGTCTTGTCCTTGAGTGGCGTCCATACACCATCCAGCAGTTTAACAGGGCGCAGGTTGACATATTCGTCAAGATAAAAGCGGGTAGAAAGGAGGATACCCTTTTCCAGTATCCCTGGCTTGATCCTGTCATCTCCGATGGAGCCAAAATAGATGGCTCTGTATTTCGAAAGTTCCTTGAGAGTATTTTCGGAGATCAATTCTCCCGTCTCAAGATAGTGGTCTGCGCCGTGCGGATATTCAATCCAATCTATGTCGAAACCGAACCGCTCGCCCGCTGCTTCAAGCGCCTTGCGTCCTTCTCTTATGATCTCGGGACCTATCCCGTCGCCAGGGATAACCGGGATTTTGTATTGTGTCATGTGTTTTCCTCTTGAATGATATTCCCCTTAGAATTCCTGTGAGGTTATTAAATTAACTAAAGAAATTAAAGAGGAGGTAGATAAAAATCCAGATGAAGAATCATTTAGAGAAAAAGCCAAGGCTACATCTTTGCCAATCTCTTGAACGCTTCATCATGCCTGTGCATTGTTTTCTCCAAGATCTTCTTCTGTCTGGATGTCAATCCTGCTTTACCTTCCACTATTGAGGACTGCCCTGATTCATCCGCGATATCCTGGAGTTCTTTTCTTGGTCTTTCAAATCATCGGAAAAGGTTGATGCCCAGACCCGGACTTGAACCGGGGACATCTGCGTCTTCAGCGCAGCGCTCTCCCAGGCTGAGCTATCTGGGCACACACGGGACTAATCATCGTCGGCATCGTATATCTATCCTTCGGAAACAGCCGCCTGACACCCTGGGATGAGGTCAGAAATAAGGTTAAGGATAGAAAAACCTTTCGATTATCCCAAGACTTAATATAAATAAGGTTAATAAAGTCAGGGAAGGTGACTGAATGGACGAATTTTTAGTCAAGCTCCAGAAACTAAAGTCCGGGATATTCAGCCGGATGAAGCTTCTTTTCTTACTCGATGTGGTCGCCATTTTCAGCATATTTTACTCATTATTTATTGTTGTCAACCTGGAATATTTCCTGAACAAGACCACCTTCTACATTCCATTTCAAGTAAACTTCATTCCTCTGGCGCTGGCTTTGTTCATTGGTGCCGGCATCGCTTTTTTACTTCACAGAAAAGACAGGAAAATAAACCTGTATCTATTAATTGAAAAAAAATACTCGGAATTGAAAGAGAAACTCAGGACAGCATATGATAACAGGGATGAGAGCAACATAATCCTGGATGCTCTGAAAAGCGAGGTGTCGGGGGGGCTTGATAAAGTATCATCAGCACATATCCTGACAACGGGAAACCTGATCTCAAGACTTGTTATTACCGTCATTTTCCTTTCAGGAACTGTGATTATTGCTCAGAACCCAGGGACATATGCGATACCCGTACAAACAATTGAAGATATAAGCAACACGATAACAGGAAACGGTGAAAAAGGTGGGAACGAAACCATGGACATGGCAGGGCGCCCGGAGGATTTCGATAAAGCAGGTGAAGATGGGGGAGGGAACATCAAAGGAAAGCCAAAGATCGCTACAATTGAAGGCAAGAACATCGACCTTGCCATCTTTCCTGGCTATGAATCAGGTTATGAACTGAAGGATGTAAGCCAGACCCAGAACCAGTTCATTAAATCATCAGCATTCCCGGTGGACATTCTGGGTTCCAACGTATCTGATGGCGGATACAGCTTCCTTATGAAAAAAACGGAGACTGAAAAGCAGCTCATCAATAAATATGCGGTTGAAAGGAGTAAGATCTAAAAAAGAGAGGTAAAAGAATGAGTAATGAGACATATACAAGCTCAAACAGGATATTCAAAGAACTATTTGATGAAATAGGAAAAGTCATCGTGGGGCAGCGCGAAGCCGTGGAGCAGATATTGATAGCGATCATGTGCAACAGCCACGCGCTCGTTGAGAGCAATCCAGGACTGGCAAAGACCCTTATGATAAGCACGGTTTCAAAGGCTCTCGACCTGAAATTCAGCAGGATACAGTGTACACCTGACCTGATGCCGTCTGATATAACGGGCACTTATATTATAGAGGATATTGGCGGGAAAAAACAGTTCAGGTTCGAGCAAGGACCAGTGTTTTCGAATATCGTTCTTGCTGATGAGATAAACAGGGCGTCTCCCAAGACGCAGAGCGCTTTGCTTGAATCAATGCAGGAAAAGCAGGTCACAGTGGGCAATAAGACATATCCGCTGGATAAGCCTTTCTTTGTTCTTGCCACACAGAACCCGATAGAGATGGAAGGAACGTACCCACTGCCTGAGGCGCAGCTTGACAGGTTCCTGCTTAAGATATTGATGGATTATCCAACACGAGAGGATGAGAAAGAGATAGTGAACAGATATACAAAGAACATCGTACCTACAGTGAACAAGGTCATATCCAAGAACGAGGTGCTGGATCTTCAGAAGCTCACGCGCGATGTGCCGATCGCAGAGGACATCAAGAGCAGAGCCATTAATATCGTTATTGCGACTCGGGCAAAGAATGAGAATATCGAATATGGTGCATCCCCGCGCGCTTCGATAGGAATAATACTTGCAGCAAAAGCAAGAGCGCTCATGAGCGGGCGGAATTATGTGAGCGAAGAGGATATCGACGCCATGGCATATCCGGTGCTTCGCCACCGCATCATACTTACATTCGAGTCAGAGCGAAAAGGAATGACAACTGATCAGGTGACTTCTGATATCTTGAAAAATGTGAAATAATTTCACGTTTTATTGAAACGCGAAAATATGCAAACAATTGAAACGAAAAACAAACCGCAGATAAAAGTGCCCAGAGTCACGCCTCTGGAGGGCGTGTCCACGTCGACTGTCACGCCAGTCGATTGCGTGCACACGTATGCCAGCGCACTGGCATACGTGGACGCGCGTCCTCAAGGGGCGCAACCCTTGACGTATGCCCCCTATGGCATACGTGTGCGCGGAGTCGAGAACCCGCAGGGTTTCGGCATTGATGAACGCAGATTTATTGAATCGGGAATTCAGCGTATATTTGTAGATGATATTGATAGCAATTTAATTAATTCACCGCAAAGAACGCAAAGTTCGCAAAGATTTTTCACGAATACCTTTAATCCGTGCGTATCCGTGTCATCCGTGCAATCCGTGTTCTATTACATTCCATATTGTATCGCAAGTGTATCTGCAAGTGTATCTGCGTTTATCTGCGTTCATCTGCGGTTAATAATTTCAAATCAAAAAAGTGAAATCATATGATAGACACATCGTTCTTCAAGGAACTTGACCGCTTCTCGTTCATGGTACGTAAGCGCGTATCCACAGC
>JAJRAP010000040.1 GCA_028679855.1 Candidatus Methanoperedens sp. | reverse complement strand
TTATTCCATGCAGAAATGAAGAAAAGTTTATCGGTAAATGCTTTGATTCTATTGTTTCAAATGACTACCCGAAAGAAAAGCTTGAGGTATTGGTAATAGATGGAATGAGCGAAGATAAGACAAAAGAGATTGCTCATCATTATGCCCAAAGATTTTCTTTTATCAAGGTACTTTCTAATTCTGAGAAAATTGTACCAACGGCTATGAATAAAGGAATCAAAAATGCACAGGGGCAGATAATTATTCGAATGGATGCTCATAATATTTATGAAGAGGATTATATATCAAAATGTGTCAAATATCTTCAAGAATACAATGCGGATAATGTCGGAGGAATTTGGGTTACTTTACCAGGAGATAATGGAATGATTGCTCAGGTAATTGCATTTGCCCTTACACATCCCTTTGGTGTAGGTAATGCCTATTTCAGGATAGGTTTTAATAAACCGAAATATGTTGATACAGTACCCTTCGGATGCTATAAAAGAGAAGTGTTTGAAAAAATAGGCCTTTTTAATGAAAGCTTAATAAGAAATCAGGATATTGAGTTCAATCTGCGTCTAAAAAGAGCAGGAGGTAAAATCCTTCTTGTCCCCGATATTGTTAGTTACTATCAAGCCCGCTCTAATCTTAAAGATTTATTTAAGCAGAACTTCTGGAATGGCTTTTGGGTTATTTATAGTATAAAATTTGCTGAAATACCATTCTCAATAAGACATCTTATTCCTTTTTTCTTTGTATTTCTGTTATTAAGTAGTTTACTTTTGTCTTTTCTTTATAATCCTTTTATTTATCTATTTATTTTTATCATGAGTATATACACGACAACCAATTTATTTTTTTCCCTCCATATTTCATTTAAAAACGGATTCAAGTATTTACCATTTCTTGTGGTGTCTTTTCTGACACTGCATTTCTCTTACGGGCTTGGTTCTCTTTGGGGTATTGTTAGATTGACTTTCTCTAAATTGAAGAGAACCCAGAATACTTAAAAAAAGAAAAAAGTTTCAACATCTTCCCTTGTAATGTAAGAGTTTCGATATGAGATTGAAGTTAGTATTTACGCAAACGAAAATTATCCTCCAAAAAGAGGGTTTTATTTCTTTCCTCAAGTTATTAGGACGTCATATCTTCCGGTATGCAAATTATTACCTTTATGAACATACTATGGAAGAAAGGGATGAGACAAACTTTTTACCAAAAACCCGGGATTTCATTGTTCAAATAGTAACTTCAAATAAACAGGCTGATGAATTGGCTGCACATGCTGTTGATTTTCGCAAACATATAGGCAATGCTCAGCGAGCACTGGATAAAGAGGCAGTTGCTTTTTGCATCTTTATTGGAAAAGAACTTGCTCATGTTGGCTGGTTAGCTTTGACTGAAGAAGCTAAGGATGCCTTTGACCCTCTCCCTTACCGGATTGATTTCTCTAATAAGGAGGCATGTACCGGGGGTACTATAACATTCCCAAAATTCAGAGGAAAGGGTCTTATGACATACGGCTATTTCAAAAGATTTCAATTTCTTTGGGAGAACGGCATAAAAATATCACGTAATGCAGTGAAGACAAATAATATTATATCCCAAAAAGTACATAATAAGTTTAATCCAAAGATATACGCTAAAGCGTACTATGTACGATTCCTCTGGTGGAAGTTCTTAATTACAAGGAAAGTATGATATGAACTGTATAATTAATTTTACCCCGACAGGCATGATTCCAACGAAGAAGATGACTCCATTTGTTCCGATATCTGTTCAAGAGATCATTGAGGAGGTATTGGAGGCTGCTGATATCGGCATTACTTTAGTTCATTTACACGCCAGGGGTCAACAGAGTGAACCAGCACACAAGGCTGAAATCTACGGTGATATTATTGATGGAATTCGTAAATATAATGAAGACTTGATAATATGTGTGTCGCTAAGCGGGCGCACTTTTCAAGAGTTTGAAAAACGCTCCGATCCCTTAAAGCTTGAAGGTAAGCTAAAACCAGATATGGGTAGTTTGACTCTCAGTTCAGTGAATTTCAATAATCAGGCAAGCATAAATTCTCCTGACATGATTCAGGCACTGGTTCGGGAAATGAATAATTGCGGCATCATGCCTGAACTCGAGGCATTTGATGCCGGGATGATTAACTACGCCAAGTATTTAGAAAAAAAGGAGCTTCTTAAACCACCTCACTATTTCAATTTGATATTAGGTAACATTGCATGTGCACAAGCTGACTTACTGCATGTCGGCATTATGGTCCGTGACTTGCCGCAGAACTCCTTCTGGAGTCTGGGAGGAGTCGGAGACTGTCAGCTTATGATGAATTCAATCGCCATTGCGGTGGGTGGCGGGGTGAGGGTCGGGCTCGAAGACAACATCTGGTTCGATCCAGCTCGTACTAAATTAGCACGCAACTCTGAACTCATCCATCGTATCCACAGAATTGTCGAGACAAATGGAAGGAAAGTAATGAAACCAGCGGAGCTAAGAAAGTTACTAAAGCTGGAGGATGGACACGGAAGTTACGGCCGTATCTATAAAGAACTGAAAACTACTACTTGAATTTAGATAAGTAAGTCCGGAAAAGCAAATAGTCGTTTTATAAGCATTTAAAAAGAAAAGCAAAGATGTTTTATGTTTGGAAAGTATTCAAGAACTTTAAATTCAGAAATTAAAGTGAGTA
>JAJRAP010000039.1 GCA_028679855.1 Candidatus Methanoperedens sp. | reverse complement strand
TGCCATTTTTTCTTATGAACTCTATAATACTGCTTTTATTCTCGGCAGGAACGGCAATAACGCTTCGTTCAATTTTTTTACCTGATAGTTTTTCCAGTAGTCCTTTTGAAACAAAAGTTTTCCCCCCTACTTTCTGCTTGTAGCCGTATAATTCCCTCCAGAGCTTGATCTTTTTTTTTCTGTCCATCCTGCCGAAATCCAGGACAAACATGGAATAGTATTTTGCCCCTTCAGGCATTTCTTCAAATTTCCCATATAAAAGAATGCCGCTGCTAATAACGCTTCTGTAAATATCCCATTTCTCAAGTTTGCCTGCTTTTATCGATAGGGGGTTCTTTAACCCTTTAAGCATCCATTTTTCAAATATCTCTGATTTTTCAAATGCCTTTAAGCGTTTTTTTGCAGCATTATCAACTGCTTTTTCTTTTTCAGTATCTATAAAAATATCAATGTCGCTTTCACTGTCAAAGTCGCCCCTTGCCACAGAGCCAAAAAGAATTATTTTTTTTATTTCGTTTGCCATCTCTGATTTCAGCAGGAAAGAGCAAAAATCCATAGCATAAGCTATTAGTTCGTATCTATTCATTTAGTATCTCAAGCGCCCAGGAAAAAATATTATCCCTGTATTCCTGGTATGCTTTCAGGTGGTCTTCCTCTTTCATGTATAATTGTTATGTGACTATGTATATAAAGATTTTGTTACTTTGTCACATATGCGATATGGTATACAATAACCATGCGACCACATCACATATTGATTCTGTAATTATTAATCGTTATACTCCGCAGCCCTTTATTGCGTGGCACGCACGTAACCGCCTAAACGGTTAGATCACATCCGATGGCTTTTTATCCCAATCCAACCATATTAGCACATATTCCATCAGTCTGAAGGAGGCTCTATGGAAGATGAATTTGCGCCCCATGTTGATGAAATAAAAAGGGCGCTTGATAACGAAATAGAGGAAAGCAGCATATTGGCGGATTTAAAGAAGCTTATTGAATTCAGGGTACCACTTGAAGAAGCTAAACGCAGTCTTATCAAGAAATATGGCGGAGCGGACAAAAGCATCGTTTGCAAGCTTGACCACATAAAAATAGGCGACCGCAATATTGAATTTACTGCGCAGGTAATGGAACTCACAAAAAAAAATATCAACGTCAATACTATCGAAAAAACTATTTTTTCTGGGATCCTGGGCGACGAGACGGCTGCGCGAAGTTTTACTGCATGGCACGATTTTGGTCTCAATGCAGGCGATGTTGTCCATATTACGCAGGCTTATGTAAGGAACTGGCAGGACAGGCCTGAGATAAATTTCGGAAGTAAATCAAAGGTAACAAAGCTCAATACCACAATTGCGATAAATCCGGAAATTTTGCATAAAAAACTTGCTGAATTAAGGGATGGGGACGTTAATGTGAACGCTGTGTTCACTATTCTGAGCATTGAACAACGTGAGATAATAACAAAAGATGGAAGCAAGAATATACTGAATGGAATTGGCGCAGATGATAAGACAAAGGCTCCTTTCACTTCATGGGTACTGCTGCCAGAACTTGTGGCTGGCAACACGATAGATGTAAAAAACGCCTATGTACGCTCATTCCGGGGCGTCCCCACACTGCATATCAACGAGAATAGCAAGGTAAAGAAGCTTGAAAAAAGCATCGAGTTCAAAGAGCCGAAGAACGTCATGATAAGGGATATCATTGAAAGTGAAGGGGCTTTTGATGTAGTTATCGAAGGGAACATTCTTTCTGTGAGACCGGGTTCCGGGTTGATAGCCCGCTGTCCTGAATGCTCCCGCGTCATCCAGAAGGGCATGTGCAGGGTACATGGCAAAGTGGAGGAGAAACTGGATATGAGGATCAAAGCCATTATAGATGATGGGACTGGTGCTATGACACTTGTTCTTAACGCCGAACTGACGCAGGCGCTTAGCGGGATCACAATTGAACAGGCAAAAGAAATTGCAAAGGCGGCGATGTCCCAGAATGCAGTGGAAGAGGAAGTGAAAAAGAAACTGCTGGGAAAAATGCTGACTGTAAGAGGCAATATGTCAAAAGGTGAATACGGTATCACGCTTGTAGCTACTAAGGTCAGGGAATCTCATGACCAAATTAATGAAAGAGCATTAGAGCTTCTTTCAAGGGCAGGGCAACATGGATAAGATACTTGACAGGGAAGTAGCCTGGCGCGTTTTTGCGTGGGAATTCAACAGGTCGACCCTCCACAGCAGCGAAGGTGATGAGAGGGCGCCGAACTATATCATTACCCCGACTGGTGTTAAATGCAACCGCCTGTTCATTGTCGGCGTTGTAACCGAGGTAGAGAACATCGGGAAGGATAACAGCCTGTGGCGGGGGCGTGTAGCTGACCCTACAGGTGTATTCACGGTATATGCAGGACATTACCAGCCAGAGGCTGCAATTTTCCTTTCTGAGCTGAACATCCCTGCATACGTTGCAGTCGTAGGAAAGGCAAGAAAATTCGAGCCTGAGGATGGAAGCGTGTACACATCCGTAAGACCTGAAGAGATTAACAATGCCGATGAGAAGCTGAGGGACAGGTGGGTGCTTGATACCGCAGAGCGCACACTTGAAAGAATAAAGTATATAGAGGATGCATTGAGCTCAGGAAAGTCAGGAAATGATCTTAAAGAATATCTGCTTGGAAATGGGACAAATTCAGTTCTTGCAGACGGTGCTGTAAAGGCGATAGAACATTATAAAAACCTGGATAAAACAATTTCAGAACTCAAAAATGCCGTCATCCATGCAATAGAGGCGGTCGCTTCTGAGAGGGAAACTAAAGTACAAAATGTCGAAAAAAAAGAGGAAGCTATTGCCGTTGAAGAGAATGCGAAGCCCGAACTCAAAGAGCCGGAAACCGTGCCAAGAGAAATAATCGCGGGTATAATCGATAAACTGGATACAGGTAAAGGAATATCCTATTCCATAGTGGTAGAGACCGCCCAGAAAGCCGGAATTGACCCTGAGATCGTGGAATCCGGTATTAAAGAGCTCATGGACGAAGGGCGGTGCTATGAGCCAAAGATCGGGGTACTGCGGAAAGTCTGAAAATGATAAGCCCTTTGCTGAACGAACCCGCACTTGTGGTCGAAAATACTATCAGGACGCTTGTAATTGCAGATATTCATCTTGGCATCGAATGGGAACTTTACCATAGTGGCATAAACATCCCGAGCCAGGTCGAAAAGCGCACTGTGCGTATCAGGGAATATATCAAAAAAGTCGCTCCTGAGAGGATAGTGCTGCTTGGCGATATAAAACACAATGTACCCAGGACTTCATGGCAGGAAAAACAAGAAGTTCCGGCATTCCTTGAGGAACTTGCAGGTTTTGCACCTGTCGATATCGTGCCAGGGAACCATGACGGCGATATAGAAGGGCTTATCCCAAAAAATGTTACCATGCAAGGAATGAGGGGGTTTGTGCTTGATGGTGCGGGCTATTTCCATGGTCATACATGGCCGGATGCTGCCCTCCTTTGCGCTTCGCATGTGGTCATGTCACACAACCACCCCACGGTAAGGCTCACAGATGCGCTGGGGCACGGTGTTTCCGAACCTGCCTGGATACGTACCCGCTTTATAGAAAAAGCCATCATGGAGCACTATGGGGATACAGAATGGAATGACCCTGAGGTCATAATAATGCCTGCGTTTAACGAATTATGCGGTGGGATACCGTTCAACGAATCAATCCATGAAGAGTTGCTGGGACCTGTTTTCGCAAACCATGCAGTTGAGCTTGAGAAAGCCCGCGCGTTCCTGCTTGATGGGACAGACCTGGGAACTATCGGGGGGATAAGAAAGTTGGGGATAACAAAGGTGAGGAAAAGATATAAGTCCCGTGGCGAAACAGTTGATAATGGGAAGTAGTGTGAAAAATTGCTATGCAGAGGTAGATGAGGAGAATTGCAGGCTGAATGCAAAAGGGATTGATGAACTGCTGGCGAATGTCAGGATATGATAAGCTATATAATTCATTAAGTAAAACGGTATAACCGCAAGTGCGTGTAAGATTTGACTTAGTATAAAAGGTTGTATGGTATTACCTTCATATTACAATTTGTGATATAAATATGAAAAATAATACCATATTGACCACAGATAGAATAGG
>JAJRAP010000038.1 GCA_028679855.1 Candidatus Methanoperedens sp. | reverse complement strand
AGGATAGAAAAAGAAACGACTGCGGAAGTATCAAGAATAACTGCGGAAGCCATGTCACAGGCAGCCAGGATTAAAACTGCAAAGCAGGAAGCAGCAAAGAAAGAGATCGAAAGGATCAGGATGCAGGAGATGTCAGGTGCCGCTCTTGAAGTCAAGAGGGCGATACTTAATGCGCGAAAAGAGCTTCTTGATGAGGTGAACGATAAGGCTAAAGAAACCGTAAGTAAACTTCCAGCTGATAAGAACCAGAAGCTTCTCAAATCGATTATCGATAAGAACCAGGCGAACAATTCCAGGATATACTCGGCTGATAAAGATAACGATGCTGTCAAAAAACTCACGAAACTTAAACATGCGGGAAATATTGATTGCATCGGAGGCGTGATCATAGAAAACGAGACGGGGACTGAATATCTGGATTTCAGGTACGAGATCATTTTGAAAAATGTATCTGAAAGATCATTGAAACAGGTCTCTGATATCCTGTTCGGGTGAAAAAAGACATGGGCGTTTCAAACAATATCAAATATGCATACATCGTAGCCCGCGTCCGGGCTATGAAAAGCAAACTCATCCCAAGGGAAATGTATCCAAAATTCCTGAATATGGAGATCCCTGAGATAACTCGATATATCGAGGAATCCGGGTATAAGAAGGATGTTGATGAACTCGGGAAAAAATACAAAGGGATTGACCTGATTGAACACGCCCTGAACCAGAACCTTGCAACGACATTCCGTAAATTGATTGAAGTGTCGCAAGACGAAGCGAACTTTCTGATTACAGAATATCTCCGCTCCTGGGACATCTGGAATATAAAGACCATAATCAGGGGAACGTTCTCGGGCGCAAGCGAGGAGGAGATACTGGAGGATGTGGTTTCTGCGGGCCAGCTAAGATATAGAGATATAGTTGAGATTGTAAAGATAGGTAATGTGGAAGGCGTGATTGCAGCATTTGCGAAAACACCATACTATTCTGTACTTAAAGAATATAAAGGCGATTTGGCAGAAATTGAGAATAATCTGGACAAATGGTATTATTCGAACCTCATGAAAGCTGTTAATGAAACCGGAAATAAATTATTTCTGAAATCAGTTGGAACAAGGATAGATTTAAAAAATCTGAAGATGCTTTTTAGAATGAAACGTGCTGGAATGGAACGTGACGCCATACTCAAGCACATTATCCCTGGTGGCAGGGAGCTTAGAGATGCAGATTTGAACAGACTTGCAGCACTCCCGCTCAATGAGTTCGTACGTGCTCTTGAAGACTATTCGTATTGGAAAGCAATAGCAGATGTCAGCGGCGATCTGAGCTCTCTTATAAATATTGAGAACCATTTTTATAAATACAGTCTTGAGTACATCTCTCAGATATCTTATTATTACCCGCTTTCTATACTCCCTGTTCTTGATTATATATTAAGCAAGAAAAACGAGGTGGATAACCTGCGAATAATCGTACGCGGAAAAGAGAAAAACCTTCCTGAAGAAATAATAAAAGCCCACCTGGTGATGTAGATGGAGATAGCAGTCATAGGTAACAGTGATTTCGGGCTTGGGTTCAGGCTTGCAGGAATTCGAAAGACTTACGAAGCCGCACCTGCAGAATTTGAAGCCAGGATCCAGACGATACTGAATGATAAGGATGTTGGAATACTCGTGATGCATAACGATGATTTGAAAAAATTATCCGCACACATGCAGAAAATCCTTGACGATTCAGTTGAGCCAACGGTAATAGCCATAGGCGGAAAAGGAGAAAGCACGAATCTCAGGGACAAAATAAAACAGGCGGTAGGTGTCGATCTGTGGAAATAAGAAAGACCCCGGCGAAAGACCCCGGAATTAATTCCGGGGAATTCCGGGGACATAGAAGGTGTCTTGTAAAATGAAAACAAACGGTAAAATTTATAGAATTTCTGGACCAGTTGTCATCATAAGCGGTTTAAATACCAGAATGTACGATGTGGTCAAGGTCGGAAATGAACGATTGATGGGTGAGGTAATCGGTATAGAAGGCGATAAATCCACAGTGCAGGTCTATGAAGAAACCTCGGGCATAAGACCGGGCGAACCAGTGGAAAATACAGGTATGCCTCTGTCGGTCGAGCTTGGCCCGGGGCTGCTTGAGAGCATATATGACGGCATCCAGCGCCCCCTTCCGGTACTGAAAACCACAATGGGTGACTTTATCAAACGCGGTGTATTCGCAGATGGTCTCTCCCGCGAAAAGCAATGGGATTTCGTCCCCACGGCTAAGAAAGGGGATAAAGTAAAAGGCGGCGACATAATAGGAACTGTCCAGGAAACCCAGAACATTGAACACAGGATAATGGTTCCTCCCGATGTCTCAGGAACGGTCGAGGAAATAAATAAAGGCAAATTCAAGGTCGATGAGGTCGTTTGCATACTTTCAGGCGGGAAGAAACTCACGATGATGCAGAAATGGCCTGTCAGGAAACCAAGACCGGTAGGTAAGAAGCTCATGCCGAATAAACCCCTCATCACAGGTCAGAGAATACTTGATGGTCTTTTCCCTGTGGCAAAGGGCGGGACTGCAGCTATCCCCGGTCCATTCGGGAGCGGCAAGACAGTTACGCAGCAGCAGCTTGCAAAGTGGAGCGATACAGAGATAGTAGTTTACATAGGATGCGGCGAGCGCGGCAATGAAATGGCTGATGTGCTTAACGAATTCCCTGAACTTGAAGACCCAAAGACAGGAAGACCTTTAATGGAAAGAACGGTTCTCATCGCAAATACTTCCAACATGCCAGTGGCAGCCAGGGAAGCATCGGTTTATACAGGGATCACGATCGCCGAATATTACCGCGATATGGGTTATGACGTATCACTGATGGCAGACTCAAGTTCAAGATGGGCAGAAGCAATGAGAGAGATCTCATCAAGGCTTGAAGAGATGCCAGGCGAGGAAGGATATCCGGCTTATCTTGCAGCAAGATTGTCAGAGTTCTACGAGCGTTCAGGTAGAGTGATGGGGCTTTGTGGAAAAGAAGGTTCGATTACAGTTATCGGCGCGGTTTCACCACCAGGCGGCGACTTCTCGGAACCTGTTACCCAGAACACGCTGCGTATCGTAAAGGTATTCTGGGCGCTTGATGCAAAGCTGGCGCAGAGGAGGCATTTCCCTGCAATTAACTGGCTCAACAGCTATTCATTATACACAAAATCGCTTGGAGACTGGTATAAAGAGAACGTTTCCCCTGAATGGCAA
The DNA here is from genome assembly GCA_028679855.1 of Candidatus Methanoperedens sp. Lineage (GTDB taxonomy): Archaea > Halobacteriota > Methanosarcinia > Methanosarcinales > Methanoperedenaceae > Methanoperedens. The sequence continues at coordinate 1,823 of JAJRAP010000038.1, read as the reverse complement.
AAACTCAGGGACGATGCAATGGAACTGCTGCAGAAAGAGGCTGAACTCCAGGAAATAGTTCAACTTGTCGGTTCAGATGCACTCCCCGAAGACCAGCAGCTCACACTTGAGATAACACGCATGATAAGGGAATATTTCCTGCAGCAGAATGCGTATCATGAGGTTGATACATTCTGTCCCATGGATAAGCAGTACAAGCTGCTCAAAGCCATCACCACATGGGGCAGCAAGGCGCAGTCCGCGCTTGAAGGCGGCGCTGCTATTGAAGACATAATGAAATCAAAAACAAAGGACGACCTTGCAAAGGTCAAATTCGAGAAGGACTTTGACACAGCACTCGGCGTTATTTTAAAGAGCATGGATGAAGAGTTCAAGAAGATCGGGGGCAAGTAACATGACCAAGGAATACAAGACAATAAGAGAGATCGCAGGACCGCTCATCTTCGTTGAAAAGACAGAACCTGTAGGATATAACGAACTTGTCAATATCACACTCCCTGACGGCTCGACCAAGAGAGGACAGGTACTTGATACCTCAGAAGACATAGTCGTGGTGCAGGTATTCGAGGGCGCAGGAGGACTTAATAGAGACTCAAGAGTAATGTTCACAGGCGAGACCATCAAACTCCCGGTCTCGATAAACCTGCTCGGAAGGATACTTTCGGGATCAGGCGAACCCCTGGATGGCGGACCCCGTATAGTTCCTGATGACAGGCTTGAAATAACAGGCGCAGCTATTAATCCGTACGCACGCCTACCGCCAAAGGAGTTCATCCAGACAGGCATTTCCACAATAGATGGGATGAACACACTGGTGCGCGGTCAGAAACTTCCTATTTTCTCAGGTTCTGGTCTTCCGCACAACGAGATAGCGCTTCAGATAGCAAGGCAGGCTAAAGTGCGAGGCTCAAAGGAGCAGTTCGCAGTGGTGTTCGCAGCTATGGGTATCACGAATGAGGAAGCCCAGTATTTCATGCGCGACTTTGAACGCACAGGCGCTCTTGAGCGGGCAGTGGTGTTCCTCAATCTTGCAAATGACCCGGCTGTAGAGCGGCTTATCACACCAAGACTTGCGCTTACAGCGGCTGAGTACCTTGCTTATGAGCACGATATGCACGTACTTGTAATTCTTACAGATATCACTAACTACTGTGAAGCTCTGCGTCAGATGGGCGCTGCAAGGGAAGAAGTGCCAGGAAGGCGCGGCTATCCGGGCTACATGTACACTGACCTTGCCTCGCTGTACGAGCGCGCCGGTGTCATTAAAGGAAGAAAGGGCTCTGTGACTCAGTTCTCCATATTATCAATGCCTGGCGATGATATCACGCATCCCATACCCGATCTGTCAGGATATATCACTGAAGGTCAGATCGTTATCTCAAGGGAATTGCACAGGAAAGGCATTTATCCGCCAGTCAATGTGCTTCCATCACTCTCAAGACTTATGAACTCAGGCATCGGAGCTACAAGGACAAGAGAAGATCACAAGGAAGTCTCAGACCAGTTGTATGCAGCGTATGCAGAAGGAAAAGACCTGAGGGGACTTGTTGCGATCGTAGGTAAGGATGCTTTATCTGAAAAAGATAAGAAATTCCTTGAGTTCGCAGATATGTTCGAGGACAGGTTCGTGCGCCAGGGCGTGGACGAGAACAGGGATATCGAGACCACACTTGACCTTGGCTGGGAACTTCTCTCATCACTGCCAGAGGCGCAGCTTACAAGGATCGATAACAAGTATATCCAGAAATACCATCCTGCCCATAAGGCAAAGAAAGAGTAGTATGGCAATAAAGGACAATATCAAGCCCACGCGTTCTGAGCTT
>JAJRAP010000037.1 GCA_028679855.1 Candidatus Methanoperedens sp. | reverse complement strand
TGAGCTATAAAATTCTTTATATATTATTTGTATACTATGATTGTTTGATACATGGATTTCTACTGATTCTTATTGTTGTATTTCTTGAAAAACTCATTGTTATTAATTTCTCTTCACGCTTTTTGTAGTTCAGACTTGTTTTTCATGGGAAATAGTTCAAAAACTTCTTGGACAAAGGGATTTACAACCAAACAGGGAAAAGCAATATGGAGCGAAGATAGCGATTCTACATTCATCATAAAGCCAACGATAGCAGGGATGTATTACCTTAGAATAACAGATGCAAAATTTCCCACTGATTTGAAAATAAGGTCAGGAATGGTTAATGTTTTAAAAGAAGATTTATTTTTTGTGGTATTAATTCTCAGTTGCATTGTAATAGCAATATTCCTTTTTATGGGAGATAAGATCGGATACAATCTATGTGACAGTCCATCCAAAAAAGGGTTTCTGATTGCTTTGTTGATAAGTTTAGTCATAACATTCACTACAGTTTATTACTCTTCTATGTAAACAGAATCCAGTTCTTAAGTAGCGAAAAAAACTTATTGTAATCTTCTAACTTAGATGACGCACATCAATAGTCTTTTGATGATTGGGAGGTTACCATGCAGGTTGGTTAATGTACCCTCCTTATAATTACATGGTCTTTTTAAGTTTCATTATTTCGCTATTGAGAAATGTGCCCTATGGTTTTGGAGTCACACTTGTTATTCTGGTTCAAGATATGCTTACGGATGCACATAACCCCTATTGTTGCAGTCACCGGTATACCCCCTACGATGTACGAGGCATGTCTATACCGTTTTCAACTCTCACTCCCTCTCCTTCACCAGCACCTCCACCACCGACGGATCAGCCAGCGTGCTCGTATCCCCGAGATCCTTAACATCCCCAGCCGCGATCTTCCTCAAAATCCTCCTCATTATCTTCCCTGACCTCGTCTTGGGCAGCGCATCGGCGAACTGAAGCTTCTCAGGCTTTGCGATGGGACCGATAGTATTCCTGACGTGCTCAATAAGCTCAACCTTGAGTTCTGCGGTTTTTTTCACACCCTCCTTAAGCGAAGCAAAAGCATAGATCGCCTCCCCTTTTATATCATGGGGATACCCCACCACAGCAGCCTCGGAAACAGCAGGATGGGACACAAGTGAACTTTCTATCTCAGCAGTCCCGAGCCTGTGACCTGATACCTTCATCACATCATCTATTCTTCCCATTATCCAGTAATAGCCGTCCTCATCCTTCCTCGCGCTGTCGCCAGTCTGGTAAAGTCCGGGGAATGCAGTGAAATATTTTTCAATGAACCGTTCATGGTTCCCGTAAACTGTACGCATCATACCCGGCCAGGGCTTCTTTATCACAAGCTGCCCGCCCTCATTGACAGCAGCCTCAGTCCCGTCAGGTTTCACCACCATAGGCTCGATGCCGGGGAAAGGCAGCGTGGCAGAACCGGGTTTGAGCGGTGTGGCGCCGGGAAGCGGGGTTATCAGGATACCTCCGGTCTCGGTCTGCCACCAGGTATCAACGAGGGGGCAGCGTTTGTTCCCGATCACGTTGTAATACCACATCCATGCTTCAGGATTTATGGGCTCACCCACTGTGCCAAGAAGCCTCAGGCTTGAGAGGTCTCTTCCTTTTGGCCACTGGTCGCCGCTTCTTTCAAGCGCCCTAATCGCGGTGGGGGCGGTATAGAAAATAGTGACCCTGTATTTCTCTACAAGTTCCCAGAACCTGTCCGGTTTGGGGAAATTGGGGACACCCTCGAACATGACCCCGGTTGCACCTGCCGCAAGCGGACCATAGACGATATAGCTGTGACCCGTGACCCAGCCAATATCTGCTGTGCAGTAGAAGATATCCTCATCGCGGTAATCAAATATCCATCTGAATGTCTGAAGCACATAAAGCAGGTACCCACCTGTGGTATGCAGCACGCCTTTGGGCTTCCCGGTGCTTCCGCTTGTGTATAATATAAAAAGCGGGTCCTCAGCTTCCATTTCCTCGGGTTTGCAGTCACCCCCGGCGTTCTTTATCTCATCGTGCCACCAGAGATCCCTGCCTTTTTTCATGGTAATGCTGCTGCCAGCCCGGTTATAAACTATCACACTCTCCACGTTGCTATCTGCGAGTGCCCTGTCCACGTTCTCTTTCAGGGGTACGGTCTTTCCTGCTCTGTAACTTGCATCAGATGTAATGACCATCTTGCAGGTGCTGTCATTTACGCGCTCCTTAAGAGCATCTGCGCTGAATCCCGCAAAAACCACGTTGTGTATTGCGCCTATCCTGGCGCATGCCAGCATTGAAATCACAAGCTGAGGTATCATTGGGAGATAGATCGCAACCCTGTCTCCCTTTTTGATTCCTCTTTTTTTCAGGACGTTCGCGAACTTACATACCTCATCATACAGTTGTTTGTAGGTGTATGTGGCAGTGTCTCCACCGTCACCTTCCCAAATGATGGCAATCCTTTTGCCTCTTGTTGAAAGGTGCCTGTCAAGGCAGTTATAAGAAGCATTCAGTTTCCCCCCTTCGAACCATTTGCAAATTACTTTATCAGAATCCCATGAATAGACATTTTTCCATTTCCTGTACCAGGAAAGCTGGTCTGCCTTCTCTGCCCAGAAAGATGCAGGGTCTTTAATAGAGCCTTCATATATCTTTCTGTATTCATCAAGACTTTTTATATACGCTTTCTTGCTGAATTCCGGTGGAGGAGAAAATACACGTTTTTCTTCAAGTAATGATTCAATTGTTGTTTCTACCATTCAGTCTCACCTTTTATAAAAATAATAGTAATCATCAAAGGATATAAAACTTATCTTGCAACAAGTACCGTACATTTAGCTTTTTTCACTACTGCCAGAGCCACGCTGCCAAGTTCTGGATTTATCTCAGATTCTCCTTTTCCCCCAAGTACTATGGTGTGTGCATTGTATTTGTATGCTGCGTCAAGTATCGCCCTCGCTACCGTATCTGCCATGGCGCCCTTCTGAGGCATGCGCTGCATGCTTACGCCTACAAGTAGCTTGTGTATCTCCACACCCATCCTCTCTCCCTCTTCTACAACGCGGTTCAGGACATTCTCGCCCTTCGCAATGCGTTCCTCGCGTTCTGAGTCTTTGCTGCCTACCTCAATATAGATAGCAGCCATGCGGATATTATAGGAACGCGCGATCTTCATGGCTGCAATTTCTGCTTTTCTCGCGTATTCAGAATCATCTGTAG
>JAJRAP010000036.1 GCA_028679855.1 Candidatus Methanoperedens sp. | reverse complement strand
GTTTAATGATTTATAATGTAATTAATCCTTTGGTCAGAAATACAAATATTTATTTTCTATAAGAAACATTTTCGTCCAAGGATGTGATTTATGAAGCAGATACAGATAACACTGACACCAGGGGAATCAAAAAGAATAATCGCGATGGGTGTTAAAAAACTCCCCGTCATCCAGCAGGCTCTGGGAAATGGAACTATTTTGATAACTCTTGGCTCAACAAATGCGTATGTGCTGGAAGAACTTACCGGAAAGAAGGTTGATCGCTCACGATATGCAGCAGGTTACATTAATGGGAGAACATCTGCAGTTCCGATGGATAAACGTCTTCCATCCATAGCTTTGAAGAACGGAAAAGAGGTCAACAGTGATGGGATACTTAATGAGATGACTTCCAGCGATGTTGTAATTAAGGGAGCAAATGCTCTCGGTTCGGACGGCATAGCGGGAGTAATGATGTCAAATCCGATTGGCGGGACAACAGGAGGTTTTATGGGACCGGTCATGGCAAAAGGTATTAACCTGATAATTCCCGTTGGCATTGAAAAATCCATTCCATATAAAGTTATTGATATCTCCAAAAGGATCGGCATCCAGCGCTGTTCAAAAGCGATAGGTCTGCCTGTGGGAATGATGCCGCTTCCGGGAAAAGTCATCACAGAGGTCGAGGCGATGAGGCTGCTGGGAGCTGAGGATGTATTCCCGATAGGAGCTGGCGGTGTTGAGGGCGGCGAAGGGTGTGTGACGCTTTGCGTTGAAGGGGATAAGGCGGAAGAGATATTCGAGCTTGTGGAAAAGGTAAAAGAGAAAAAAGGAGAATGGAATTAATCACTTACGCATCCATCGTCTCCTCCCCTTTCTCCTCCCCTTTCTCCTTCCTGCTCCTTTTCTCTGCCTTTGCGCCCGCCTGCGAAGCAAAGACGTTCAGAAGATCCGTCAGCTTTTCGTATTGCGCGGTCTCGATGTGTGAATACCGCAGCGGCTTCTTGTGCTTTCGAGTATCTTTTTTAAGCGTCTTATACAGATCATCGGAGCGCGAAGCGAGCTTTTCATCAGTAGTACCCTCGATAAGCATCACACCTGTTGCACCATATTCAAAAGCCGCATTCACCACATCTGCATCAAGAACATGGATCGAGGGCAGGCTTATGAACCTGACAAGTGAAGAATACTGCTTCCTGTTCACTCCTGCAATATCAGCAGCGGCATAGGCATACGGATCGATGAATACCACCACTCCTGGCGCATCTTCCAGCATGGCTTTAAGCTGCGCCTTCAACTGGCTTCGCGTGAAGTTCCTGATCTCGATTCCTTTTATCGGGCATGCGGGCACGCAGATACCACAGCCCGTACAAGCCAGCGGCGACAGCATTGCTTTCCCACCAGAAAGTGTCAGGGCATTATAAGGACAGGCTTTCACGCAGTCGCCGCACCCGTTGCATTCAAGTATCATGGGTTTTTCTGGCGGTATGAGTATCATTCCCTTGCCAAGGAACTGCGAGACCTTATGCGCAGCACTCACACCCTCTGTCACAGAATCATGAATGTCTTTTGGACCAAGCACGCAGCCCGCAGCGAACACCGCCTGGTTCAGCGTGTTCACAGGATCGAGTTTGACGTGTTTTTCCTCGATGAACCCGTCATCTCCCAGGGGTACACCGAGCCTGTCGGCAAGCTCTTTTGTACCGGCAGAGGGAATAAGCGCAGGGCACAGCACTACAATATCAAATATTTCGCGCCCTTTCCTGCCAAGGTTGGTGTCCTCGTACTGCACCATAAGCGTTCCGTCCTGCTTCGGGATTATCTCTGCCACTTTTCCGCGAACGTAATTTACGCCCTTCTCCTGCGTATGGTGATAGAATTCCTCAAAGCGCCTCCCTGCAGAGCGCATGTCGATATAAAATATCCAGGCTTCAGCTTCAGGTTTCATCTTTTTCACAAGTTGAGCCTGCTTTTGCGAATAAATGCAACAGACTTTTGAGCAGTGCTTTCTCCCTTTTCCTGTGAAATCGCGGCTTCCGGCGCACAGCACAAAAGCCACCCGCTCAGGGAACGATGCGTCCGCCTTTTGCAGTCTCATTCCTGTTTTGCTTTTTGCAGAGAGCATCTCCTCGAATTCAATAGCGGTGAGAAGGTTAGGCGATGGATAATTGTATTCCTCAATAAATGAGGGATCGATTGGTTCAAAACCCGTAGCTATCGCAACAGCACCCACAGAGATCGTGGTGATCTCTTCTTTTGCATCAAGGTTCACTGCATCGCGGGGACATATTTTAACGCATGCACCGCACCGGTCGCATTTTGACATGTCTATCATATACGCCTGCGGGACTGTCTGGGCAAATGGCAGGAATATGGCGCCTGCAGGGCATTTCCTTGTGCATGCTCCGCATGAAATGCACTTTTTGATATCCACATATCGCGGGCTGTGTTTGAGCGTAATCGAGTAATCACCCGGGCTTCCTGCTACGTCCGCCACTTCGGTCTGCGTATGCATTGTTATGCCAGGATGATTATGGACAGCTACCATCTTCGGCGTTAGTATGCACTGCGAGCAATCAAGAGTTGGGAAGGTCTTGGAAAGCCCTATCATATGCCCGCCCAGATATGGCTGCTTTTCGATCAGTATCACTTCATGGTCATCAGCAAGTTCAAGGGCTGTGGTAATTCCCGCAATACCGCCTCCGACAACGAGTGTCCTGTCAACAAGTTTCTTCTCAAGCGGCACAAGCGGCTCGATGGAAGACATGCGGGCAACCGCACCTTTTATCAGCCCTCTGACCTTTGAATTGACGCTGTCCTTTCCCTCTTTATCATGCACCCAGCTTGCCTGTTCCCTGATGTTTGTAATCTCAAGCAGATTCGGGTTGACTCCAGCGCCCTTGACCATGCTCCTGAAGGTCTCAAGATGCAGCTTTGGCGAGCATGAACCAATTACAACGCGGTCTATTTTTCCCTTCTCGATATCGCTTTTTATTTTTTCCTGTCCCGCGCTGCTGCAAAGGTAGTCCTGGATATTCACCGTGACGTTTTCACCTTTCACACTCTCAGTGATAGACTGCAAGTCCACAACATCGCTAATGTTGCCTCCGCATCTGCACAGGTAAACGCCGATATTTTTGGGCTTTTCATTATCAACCATGTTACCTCCCTGCCTTTGAGATGAATTTATCAGTCGGGACAAGATGTTTATCCAGTCCAAGCTCTGCTGGAGCAATACCCATGGCAAGACCAATGAGCTGCGTGAAATAAATGATAGGCATATCTATTTTAATATTAAATTTTGCCTCGACAGCTTTCTGTTTTGCATCAAGCTGGAGGTGGCACATTGGGCACGTCACGACCATGCAATCCGCACCTGAATCTTTTGCCATCACAAGAAGGTCTTTCGCAAGTTCAAGAGCGAGGTTTTCATTGGTTATCAATATCGGTCCTCCGCAGCATTTTGTCTTGTAGTAATATTTTACCGGTTCAGCTCCCAGTGTTGAAATGAGGTTATCCAGAGAGCCAGGGTTCTCTGGGCTGTCGAATTTGTTCTCTGGTCTTGTGAGCAGGCAGCCATAATACGGAACTGCTTTTATCTTCAAAGGTTTTTTTACCTGTTCAACCAGTTTTGCAAGTCCAAGGTCTTTTACAACCACTTCAAGAAGATGTTTAGGCTTAGCGTTGCCTTCGTATTTTATTACAAGCGCTCCATTGACCCTATTTTTAAGATCGCTGTCTTCAAGCGCGGTGTTAGCGCGCATCAGGTTTGAGTAGCACAGATTGCAGGGTGTGGCGACATCAAGACCTTTTGTAGCTGCCAGCGTTCTTGCTGATAGCGCTACTCTTGTAGACCTGTCATCCACGTGCAGGGCTCCGCAGCAATTCCAGTTCTTAATTTCTTCAAGTTCTATGCCCAGTCGGCTCATTACCGCCTCCACAGACATGCGGTAATCCACTGCCGTGCCATGCTGCGCGCATCCGGGATAATAAGAATATTTCATTTTTCTGTCTCCATGCCGTCATTTTCTTCACCAAGTTTGAATATCGCTTCCAGTTCGCGCGTATCATCCATTTTAGCAACAGATAACGGCAGTTTTCCTTTAGTTATAAGGGAAATACCGAACGGAGCCTGCTTTATCATTCCAGGCTCGGAAATGCTATATTTTGAGAAGAGAAGGAATTCAGACGCCCTGCCGTTTTTCTTAACAACATCCGCAAAAACGGTATCGAACTTTGCGTTCTTATTCCTGATACCTTCTTTCATTGCGATAGGCTTCAACGTCTCCATGAGTTCAGTTGGATAAATTCCCCGGGGGCAGCGCACAGAGCATGAAAAACAGGTCGTGCAGATCCATATCGTATTGCTGTTAAGCACTTCTTTCTTAAGACCAAGTTGTATCATTCGGACGATCTGCCGGGGCGTGTAGTCCATTTCATGGCTGACAGGGCATGAGCCTGCGCAGGTGCCGCACTGCATACAGGTGAGGAGATTCTCGCCGCCAGGCATTTTTATTATGAGGTCTCTAAAAGCATTGTCTCTTGACTCTGGAATTATGGTCTCTTTTTGCATATTTATCACGCTGGGGGAAAAGCAATGAAGATGTTATACTATTTTTCTAACATTTATGATGTCTCTCATAAATAATAATCGTTCTGTGCAATAAATGACCGAAATGTTTAATAAAACAGAGATTCCCGTATAGCATATGGGCATCGAACTAATAATCCTGTTACTGGCGGTACTTGCTGTGATCGCTGTATATTTCGTTCTGAAGACCGCGAAGCTTCTTATCGTAAATACTATCATGGGTCTTGTCATTCTTGCTGTGGGCAATATTGTTTTTAATCTTGACATTCCTTATTCTCCCATGGCACTTCTGGTATGCGCTCTTGGGGGAATACCAGGGGCTGGACTTGTGATACTTCTCCATGTTTTCGGTATTGCCTTCCTGCAACCGAACTGATTCTGAAAATACAGGCAGGTTTGATATCAGAAAGATAATATTATCATAGCGCATAGCTGAGTGATATGATAATCGTAGTTTCGGTAGGCGGTTCAGTGCTTGCGCGCGCGTTGAGCCCTGAAAAGTTCAAGAATTATGCTGCTGCAATAAAAGAAATCTCAAAAAAGAACACCGTATTCATCGTAACAGGCGGGGGGCAGGTTGCGCGCGATTATATCGGAGTGGCAAGGGAACTGGGCGCGGACGAAGCGACTTGTGATCTTATAGGAATCGAGCTAACACGTCTCAATTCCAGGCTTCTTATTGCCGCGCTCGGGGATAATGCGTACTATGAGCCCCCTATAAACTATAAGGAGGCAAAGAACGCGAGCCTCTCAGGTAAAATAGTGGTCATGGGTGGGGTGACGCCTGGACAGACTACTGATGCTGTTTCAGCAGTGCTTGCAGAATACACAGGTGCAGACCTTCTTATCAATGCCACTGCGATCGATGGCGTTTACACGAGCGACCCGAAAAAGAACCGGGATGCAAAGAAATTCGACTCAATGACGCCACAGCAGCTTATCGAGATTGTGATGAAGACCGAGATGGTAGCGGGAGCAAACTCTCCTGTGGATCTGCTTGCAGCGAAGATAATAGAACGCAGTAACATAAAAACGATAGTGCTGAATGGGGAAGACCCGAAGAACATAGTGGATGCTGCAGGTGGTAAGCATAAAGGGACAGTGATCGAGAAATAGATTTAATTCCGACACTTAATAAAATATCTTATAAAAGCTTCCCTAATTCACCCATCCCGGTATTTAGCGCCATTATAAAGGTATCCAGTGGATTAGCGATATGCAGGTAAGGGACAAGTAAGAATGGGATTACCACGAAAGTGCCGATCATACTCCCGACATTTGCGAGGGCTGCCACGAGAATAATGCGAAAGAGCTTGTTGTCCATCATATCTGATATTGTCTGAGGTTTATACACATTCAATTTGCCATTTTCCTTTTCAACTCCGAACTCAAATGTATTTTTTTTATCGATCGAGAGAATAACTGTTCCCTTTGTTTCATCCATGTGTAAAAATATCTTCTCCCTGTCCGCACAGATGCAAACAGCCTTACCATCATCTAATTTCTCAATATTCGCATTATCAAGCCATTCTGCATTATGGTTCTTCTTCAAGAATTCTATCACCCTGCGGTTATCCTTTCCAGGTATTTCATTCCAGTTGAACAGATATTCATCTTTCAATATCGTTTTGAAATCCTCGGTCGTGGGAGGGCGAAAATGCATTTCAACTATGCCAGCAAAAGTTCCTACCGTCAATAAAGGATGCAGGAATCCGAACCACGCCAGACCAAAAGCGGTTAAAGCTGATGCCGGATGACCTCTGACCGCCAGAACCCCGAGCGCAGCAAGTATTCCCTGGGCAATGAAAAGGTATAAAAGCATGGTTAATAACTTCGAAAGTGGAACGCCTCCAAAAAACACAAGGAGTGCCAGCATCCCGATAACCATCGCGAATAAGGCAAATAATATCGCCTTAACCAAGCTGAAACGTTTCTTTGGGAGCACCATCAGTTCTTCGACCGGGGGTATTGAAGCGGGTTTATCAAGATATTTCTGGATGCCCTCGCGGTGTCCTGCCCCAATAACAGCCACAACAGTCCCTTCTTTTGAGATATCAAGAAGGTTTTTAGCCATGATGGCGTTCCTCTCATCCAGCAGGACGGAAGCTGCGCTTGGAGCCATCTTCCTTAACTCCGAGACCAACTGAGTGACCACGTCCTCATCAGTCACAGTATCGATATCAATATCCTTTGTGCCAAAACCCACTGATGCGCCAGCAAGAGAGCCAAAAAGCTTCAGTTTCTCAAAAAAAGACATCATATTCCAGAAACGTCCAAGGGTAACCTGTATATCCCTGTCAATAAGCGCCACGCGCGCACCTGAGCTTTCGGCAAGTTCGATAGCTGACAGCATCTCTGCTCCAGGTTTGACCCCTGTATCAGCGCCAATTTTTTTCTGGATGTATGCAAGAAGCCAGTGCAGTAGAAATTGGTTCAGTTTCCCACCGCTTAATATTTCCTTTATGTTGATCTCTTTGACATCATCTT